>CAZTDB010000344.1:0-3752 GCA_964612385.1 uncultured Ignavibacteriaceae bacterium | reverse complement strand
GTATTCTGCACACCGGGTGACGAAGTATCGTGTTGTATAACTACTACGCCGCCCCATGGTTCATTGTTAGGATCAACCGCAAATGTAGACCAGCGAGCACCACGCCAAACAACCGGTCTTCGGTCATTTATCGGGTCAACAACCGGTGTAACCATCACCACTCCTCTAAACCTTACCGTATCGCCTAACAATGGCGAAGGCGCATCACCCTGCGAGATGATTGAATCCGGCAAGTATTGAATATCCTGAATTGTCACTAAAGGATATTCTTGAGCAAAAGAAAAACTGCTCATTAACAACAATGCCGTAAAAAGTAATTTGATCTTCATGATATTTTCTCCTTTTATTTAACTATTAAAAATTTTCCGGTTTTAATTTCACCGTTACGGTTATTCTTTACTGTGAAAAGATACAGTCCGGTTGCGATCGCTTGATCATTATCCGTAATTAAATCCCACGCATGCTCGCCGCCTGCCATGATTTGTTTGCCGTCGCTTGCATAGTTTTCGAACCATCTTAAATCGGAGCCGTTGCTGCTTTGATTATGTTGAATTCGTTTTATGATGTCACCCGCTAAAGTATAAATAGTTATTTCGCATTCAGCCGGAAGGTTAAAGAAGTAAAGCTTCCTTAGTCTTTCCGAATTACCATCCCAAAAAGCGTTTGCATAATATGGATTCGGGTAAACACCAACATTTATCTCAGGTTCTTCAGCCGGTTGTGTCCCTGGTATAATTCTTTGAAGATTGGCAAGAGGACTTGATTCAAGGCTTTGCAAATTATTTTCTTCATCTCCTTCATCAAAAGCGGTAACTGAGAATAAGTACTGCCATCCGTTCAGCAGGTTATCCACTTCAAATTTGTAGTAATAGTCGGTATTATCGCCAGGAAATTTAACAGGCTGTTCTAATTCAACAAATGAAAAGCCGGTATTATAGCCAACCGAATTTCCTGCGCTATCGAATTGAGCTAACAGTACTAACGATGAAAGAATATCTTGCTTTACCGTCAAATCGAAGCCCGATTGTGTTCGGTAAATTTTATAACCCTCAAAATCCTTTTTGCCTGAGATAGGGTCAATCGATCCCTCGGCGCGTTTGTCCCAATAAATTGTTGCCTTTTGATTTTCGGGAACAACTTTTACAATAGGCGTCATCGGAGGAGCGGGCAGAATATAACGGGTAATTTTACCATCGCCGTCAAGGTCTTCACCCGGATCTAATATTCCATTTCGATTCCGGTCTTCACCATGATAAGCACGCAGCGCCCATTCAGCATTTGCATATAAATTTATTTTTTGTTCATCCGTATCAAGCGAGGGAGGATCAGAGCCGTATTTCTTAGCAGCGACAATTGCAAAAACAACATTAATAGAATCTCCCGGTGCAATTTTTTTGAAGTGACCTGTTGAAATCATAATAGAACGGTTTGAAGGAGATTTTAAATCGGCAGGATTTATCCCAAAGCCGTAACGATTATCGCCGCCGAAAAATCCTCTTAATTTTTTATCGTATCTATCGAAATCATTTTGCGGGGCAAAGAAGTTTGGGTCATCGGTATTTCTAAACTGCCAGCTTGTAAAATGAACAGAAGGAAAGTCAGTATCGCCGATCTTAAAAACGCTGTCGAGCCTGGGAGTGGAGCCAAGAAATTGAACTCCGATATAGCTATCAGTAAATCCTACATCTCCTGTTGCGTCAAACTCATAAGCAATTTTTAATGAATCACTGTAACCGTTTCCGCCTTGTTGAAGAAGGCGCTTCCTCTCGGTGCGGTAATTTTAGTGTTTCTTACAACAGCATCCGTCCATAAACCTACGTACACACTGTCAATATATTTATTCGAAACATTTTTAATTGTGTAATTCATTATCACAAAGAAATTAGCGAAAGGAAAATTCCAAGCATAAGATTCATGATGGACTGCAATGCCTAACGGAGTATGATCTTCGATTGTTTCACCGTTCGGAAGAGTAGTATTTGTGTCGACATAGTCCATTAAAAAATCTTGATGAGAAATTGCGGCTGGATCAAAGAAGCGCGAATCGAGAAGAGACGAACGTTCAACAATAAAGCTGCCGGGATCGTTTGTGTATTCAAAACCGCCGCCTCTTGCCGCAATAGATGCAGCATCAACAGCACCAGTGGTAACGAATGGACCAACCCTGCCGCTTCCTAATGAATCGCTGCTTAAAAAGCCGCCAATCCATATACCGCCGTCGAATAGATGTTCTATTCCGCTTCCGAGCGGGTACTCGCAGTTTGGCTGCTGGGGCCACAAAGTAAAACCATGACCGTATGTGCCGAAGTTTGTTAGTGTTAATCCGATGTTGCCAACGTTGGTGTATTTTGAGTTATCGTCATCCAACTTCTTGTTGAATCTTTTCTCATCACCAAGGTTTGATGCAAAAACAATCGCAGTAAAAAGGATAGGTAAAAGAACTGATTTATATTTCATGTGTGTAACAATTGACTCTAATAAATTCTCTTAATTTTGGCTTAAAGTTAATCAGAATTTTTGATTGAAAAAATGAAAAAGGATTAATTTTTTGTTATTATCCGTTTGTGTTATGAAGAATGAAGTGGTTGTTATTTTTCCTTTTAAACCTCGATAAATTTAATTGATATTTTACGTCTCATTAACTTTTTATTTGTGAGCTAATTTTTTTCATCTGTGTTTGATTCAGTTCATTCCTTAAAGTGAAGAACAATGGGTTGATAAGCTTGAATAAATTAAAAACTCACCTCACGCAGAACTATTAAAACCTTGAAGGTCCCTGGCTTAAGACGTTTCCCGAAAGTATTCGGGGAAGGATAATGAGTAACGTAAGTGATTAATTTTAAGCGGTCGGCTGTTCATTCACAAATAACGCCCTTGCATGCTGATCGGCATGATATGAACTTCTTACCAACGGCGATGATTCAACTATTTTAAACCCCATTCGAATTCCTTGAACTTTATACATCTGAAATTCTTCCGGAGTAACGAAACGATCAACAGGCAAATGCATTTTAGTTGGCTGCAGGTACTGTCCGATTGTAAGTATATCGCATCCATGTTCAAGGAGATCTTTCATTAAGCTAAGCACTTCATCAGGAGTTTCACCGATACCAACCATTATTCCGCTTTTAGTTCTCAGTTCTTTTCGTTTGAACCATTCTATCAGCTTTAGGCTTCGTTCATACTTTGCCTGCGGACGAACCGCATGATATAACCGCCGGACTGTTTCCAAATTGTGATTCAATATATCCGGTGGGCATTCCATAATTATATTGAATGCCTCTTCAACTCCTCTGAAATCGGGAATAAGAATTTCGATAGTAGTATCAGGCATAGATTTTCTAATCAAACGAACGGATTCTTTAAAGATAAATGCACCGCCGTCTTTTAATTCATCGCGGTTAACAGAAGTAATTACAACATGCCGCAAATTTAGTTCTTTAACAGATTCAGCAACGCGGTATGGTTCTTCAAGGTCTAATTCTGTTGGCATTCCTACTTTTACATTGCAGAAGCCGCAGCTCCGTGTGCAGGTGTCGCCAAGAATCATGAATGTAGCAGTACGATGATTCCAGCATTCGGCAATGTTAGGACACTTGGCTTCTTCACACACGGTATGAAGCTGTTGTCTCCTCATTAAATTTTTAACGTCAGTATAATTTTCCCCGGTGGGTAGTTTTACCTTTAGCCATTCTGGTCTTTTTCCTAATGGTTCGTGTTCTTTTTCTATTTGTTCTTTAAATAATCTTTGA
>CAZTDB010000343.1:0-3753 GCA_964612385.1 uncultured Ignavibacteriaceae bacterium | reverse complement strand
CAATTCCTGCATCACTAATCCATACGCAACGTTGTTCATTTCGGCACCGCCATATTTTTGAGGCAGTGTTGAGCCAAACAATCCTAAATCAGCCATCTTGGAAATTAAATGCATTGGGAAAGAAGCTTCGCGTGCGTGTTTTTCAATAATTGGAATGATTTCGTCGGAGACAAACTCTCTAATGGTATCCCTAATCATGATTTCTTCATCCGAAAATAGCGAATCTATGTTAAAATAGTCCACTCCTACAAATTTAGTCATTAAATCTCCATGGTTTACAAAATGAATGCGTAAATGTATTAAATCGGTTTTTTATAATCAAACAAGTTGTATTCGAATAATTGAGCTCTATCATTCGGAAGGATTGACAATGTGACGGAGAAAACCAGAGAGATTAGAGTTGAAGAAAATTACTGATTATATCCTTGTTTCATAGATTGGATTTTAGAATATTTGCCCCAAGCTAATGCTAAACTTTTTTCAAAAATATCGCTCTAGTATCTCACTTGTACTTTTAACCGGATATTTATCTTTATTCCTAACATTCTTAATTCATTATCACCCAATTGATTTAAAATTTGATCTCACCCTAAAGCAAAGCAATCCGGAAAAATTACCGGGGACATCGAGTGTGATATATCATAATATCAATTCGAACTGTCCGATTCATATTTATTTTTCCTCTGTTCATACTGCAACACTTACTTCGTCTGAGAGCAATAAAAAAGTAAACAAATATTTAATTCTGTCATTAACCAAATTTGAAATATTTCATTTAAGTGATGATTTCATTTCTTTTCATTTAAGAGCACCTCCAACAGTTTAAGCCTCAAGCCTTTACAATATTATTTCTACTAAAAAATTTTTTCACAAAAGATTCATATTAAGAATATCTACTATTCTTTTAATGAAAGGAAACATTATGTTAAGTAAGAATCACATCTTAAAAAATATCTTTTTATTTTTAGTTTCGATAACGATAATTACAGGATGTTCAAAAGACGAATCATTGGCCCCGCAGGAAGAACATTTTGAAGCTATCGGAATGTACTTCACTTCATCAGGAATTAAAGTAGCTTCTATTCTACGAGGTGAGACATCAGATACACTAAAAGCCCCATTAAGTGCTCTCGGCGATGCTATTGATATTCAATTTTACGATAAAAATGAAAATTTAATAGAGCCTCCTAATGTTGAACACCAAAAATTAGCCTGGGAAATAGAGAATCCCACAATCGTTGAATTCTGGCAGCATCCGGGTGAGGAAGGTGGTTTTGAATTCCACTTAAAGGGATTAGAGCTTGGCATCACTAACATTGAATTTTTTATTATGCATGAAGAGCATGCAGATTTTCGCTCAGGAAAAATTCCAGTTAAGGTTGAATAAAGTTTTTGCTGATTCAAAAGAGTTTTAACAGTTTTATCGTTAGATTGAATTTTATAACTATTGTACGAGATGAATAATTTCAAATTATATTTTCTGTTTAATCAAAGGTTATGGTAAGATTAAAATCTCTGCATCGTAATATTTCTAAGATCTTTAGCATAATATTAATTATGTGCTTACTATCCTCAGAACTTTATTCATTCAATTCGATAATAAGTATATCCGGTGTTGTTCTTGATCGAGAATCATCCGTACCAATTCCAAATGCTGTATTACATTTCTTAAATACGGATATATATATAATCACAAAAGCTGATGGCTCATTTTTTCTTGAGGGAATACTGGAAGGCAAATATCAAATTAAAGTAACTCATCTGGCTTATCAAGAAAATTTAATCGAATTCGACCTGAGGGGAAATAATCCTAAAAGCATAAAAATTTATTTGATACCAAAATCGCATGAAATTAGTCCGGTTGTGATAATAGACCGGAGTTACAGATCAAAGTTCGAAGAAATGAACGAGACTGCCGGTGTGCTTAAGGGAAAAGAGCTTCAACGTGAGATGGGATTCAACCTTGCTGCAACATTAAAGAATGAAACCGGTTTAGCTATTCGATCAATGGGACCTGCACCGGCAAGACCGGTTATCCGAGGTTTGGGTGGAAATCGTGTTCATATAAGTGAAGACGGTCAAGTAACTACTGATTTATCTGCTACCTCTCCAGACCATGCAGTTACTTTAGAACCATTTACTGTGAATAGGATTGAAGTATTGCGAGGTCCAAAAGTTTTATTGTATACTTCATCCACTTTAGGAGGAGTAGTAAACGTAGTAAGAGAAGAAATCCCCGAAGAACTTCATCATGAGATTCATGGTGTTTTTGGTTTATTCGGTGAAACAGTAAATGAGGGTTACTTGGGTTCGTCAACTATCCAAATTCCTTTCGAGCCGTTAAGCATTAAGTTCGAATTTAGCAGACGCAAAGCTGCTGATATATCTACACCTGTAAGCAAACTGAAAAACTCCTACGCAGAAAATTTAAATTATAGCAGTGGATTATCTTATTTCCACAGTGGTGGTTTTTTTGGAGCTTCTTTTAGAGCTTTCGAACTGAATTACGGTGTGCCTGGAGGTTTTGTCGGAGCTCATCCGAATGGTGTGCGAATTGAAATGAAACGGCAGCAAGTAAATTTCAAATCGAATTATTTAATAAACTCCTTATATTTTGAAAATCTTGAAATTAATTACAGTACATCCAAATATCGTCACAAAGAATTTGAATCAAGCGGCAGGCTTGGTGCCGAGTTTAGCATTATTAGTCATCTTGGGAATTTTCATCTGAATCATAAAAAGATTTCACCTTTTCCCGATGGTACGGTTGGTGTATCAATTGAATACAGAGATTTTGATATAGGTGGATTTGTTTTTACCTCACCAAGCAAGTCTTTAAATGTCTCAGGATTTATCTACGAAAATTTATCTCTTAACAGATTTAGTTTTGAGTTAGCTGGAAGAATTAATTATGACATTACGGCTCCACAAAAAGAAAAACCGGATGCAAATATCGGACATGTAAGGACACGCGAGTTCAGTACCTTTTCGCTTTCACTGTCTTCATTGTATGAAGTTTCAAACATTGTTTACTTTGGTATAAACATAAGCAAATCTTCGCGTGTGCCAACAATTGAGGAGTTGTATTCGGAAGGACCGCATCTTGCCGCATATTCGTATGAAATTGGAAATCCGGATCTTAAATCAGAAAGCGGTTTTGGAGCCGAGGTTTTCGTCTACCATAAATTTAACGGATTGTATTTTAATTTAACTTTTTTCAGAAATCAGTTTGATAATTTCATTATTCCAAGAAACACCGGACAAATAAATTACTCAACCTTTTTACCAATCTATGCAACAACAGGAGTTCATGCAATTATTTATGGTTTTGAGAATCAGTTTGAATGGAAACCTTTAAATCAAATCACACTTTTTTCAAATCTAACCTATACAAGGGGAAAAATTAGAAAAAGCGAAAATTCGCTGCCTCAAATTCCACCGTTAAAAGGAAATGCCGGAATACGTTTAGGATTTTATGATTTTCTTTTCGGATTAAGCATTGAATATGCAGCAAAGCAAGCTAAAGTAGATATGTTCGAAGAAACGACTGCAGGTTATGGAGTAGTTAATGGATTTTTTCAATATTCATTTATCACGGGAAATTTGGTGCATAATACATCAATATCAGTTGATAATATTTTTAATAAAGAATACAGGAACCACTTATCCAGAGTGAAGATTATTCTTCCTGAAGCCGGTTCATAAAATCGGTGCTATTGAACAGCAAAGACCTTTAACTGAAGACGAAGAAAT
>CAZTDB010000342.1:0-3758 GCA_964612385.1 uncultured Ignavibacteriaceae bacterium | reverse complement strand
TCCCGAAGGCATTTCCGTAGACCAAAGGAGCTTGGGAGAACCTACGGTCGGGATCAATATGACTTTCCCTACGGAGAAAGGAGACATCCCTTTTTTGAGGGAATGACAAAACATTTGAGGAGTTAGAAAAGTGTTGCTGCAAATAATGAATTCCTAAGGATTCTAATTTACAATCTGTTTGGTGAAGTCAATTAAATATTGCAAAAGCTTTTCAGGCGTTTCGAAGTTGTTTTGTATCAGCAGCCGCATCGTTTCTTTTTGCTGATTAAACTTTATCGTGTCTTTGTAATTATCCATAATGAATCGCATCATCTCAACAAATTTGAGTTTATAGTAATCTTCTTTATTCCCCGGCGGAAGTATAATAATGATATTCTTTCGTTGAATAATAATTCTCTCAAACAAAGCAAGCGATGCGTAATGTTTTAGCTCAGCCGAAGCAATCAATCTTTTTACCAAAACAGGCGGAGTTCCAAACCGGTCTTTCATTTCTTCAACAAGCTCGTTTATTTCATCAATGGTAGTTATTGAATATAAGGCGGTATAAAAATTTAATCTGTCGCTTTGCTCAGGCATGTAAGTAGACGGAATGCCGATATCAAAATAAGTATCGATTGACGGCTCGGATTTTTCTTTTTGCTTTGGCAGACTTTTAAATATTTCTTTGAACTCGGAATATTTCAACTCTTCAACAGCCTGGTTAATTAATTTTATGTAGAGGTCAAAACCGATTTCATTTATGAATCCGCTTTGCTCGGTGCCAAGCAAATTTCCGGCGCCGCGAATTTCAAGATCGCGCATCGATAGATTAAAACCCGAACCGATTTCAGTGTACTCTTCAATTGCCTGCAAACGCCGCAGCGCTTTTTTGTTTATGCCGTTTAATGACGGCACAATAAAGTAAGCATAAGCCTGCCGGTCAGAACGCCCCACTCTTCCTCTAAGCTGATGAAGCTCCGCAAGACCGAATCTATCTGCCCGGTTTACTATGATAGTGTTAACGTTTGGAATATCTATTCCCGATTCAATGATCTTTGTTGAAAGAAGCAAATCGTAATTTCTGATCAAGAAATTATGAATAACATTTTCAAGCTGCGAGGGTTTCATTTGTCCGTGTGCAATTCCAATTTTTATTTCGGGAATATACTTTTGCAGATATGAAGCAAGCTTATCGATTGACTGAACTCTATCGTGCACAAAATAAATTTGTCCGCCGCGTTTAACTTCATTTAAAATCCACTCTCTTATTTTTTGAATATCGAAAGTGGAAACTATCGTGTAAATAGGCTGACGGTTAGGCGGCGGTGTTCCGATAATCGACAAATCTCTTGCACCAAGCAGCGATAAATTTAACGTTCGCGGAATTGGCGTTGCGGTTAAGGTTAATGTATCAACATTTAATTTTAATGAGCGCAGCTTCTCTTTTGCCATTACACCAAAGCGATGTTCTTCATCAATTATTAAAAGCCCAAGGTCTTTAAATTGAATATCTTTTGAAAGTAGTCTGTGCGTTCCGATAATTATATCAATCTTTCCATCGCGAAGCTCTTTCAATATTTCGTTTTGATTTTTTTTAGATTGAAATCGGGAGATTGGCATGACGCGCACGGGAAACTGAGATAATCTGTCTTTGAAAGTATTGAAATGCTGTTCCGCTAAAATTGTGGTTGGAACGAGCAGTGCAGTTTGCTTGCCTTCCTGTGCGGCTTTGAATGCTGCCCTTACTGCAATTTCTGTTTTACCGAATCCGACATCACCGCAAACAAGGCGATCCATTGGATTCTCCGCTTCCATATCAAGCTTAACTTCTTCGGTTACTTTTATTTGGTCGGGAGTATCTTCATAAAGGAAGGAGGCTTCCAATTCGTTCTGCCAAACCGAATCTGAAGAAAATGAAAATCCTTTAGTTGCTTTTCGTTTAGCATATAATTCAATAAGCTCTTTAGCTGCTTCTTTAATTCGCCTTTTTGCTTTTTGTTTCGTATTCAACCAGTCTGAAGTGCCTAGTGTAGAAAGAGTTGGAGTAAGCTTTCCGCCGGAAGAATCAGAAACAGAATATTTTTTTACAAGCGATAAATAATTAAGATTAACGTAAACCACCCCTCCTTCGTTGTATAAAATCTTCATCGATTCCTGAAATGCTTCGCCGATCTTGATTGTTTCTAATCCCGCATACCTTCCGATGCCATAATCTTCGTGAACAACATAATCGCCTTTCTTAATTGAGTCGAAGGATTTTGATTTTGCTTTCTTATACTTTGGCAATGTGCTGATTTTTGTACGGTATGGTTTGTTGAAGATTTGATAATCCGTAAGCAGTAAAAACTTTCCATCTTTGTAATCGAATCCCTTTTTTATCGGGAAGGTTTCAATTTTCAATTTTCCCGATTCAATGGTTTCCCAAATTTTTTCGTCTAATCCGGTAAGCAAATCTTTCAACCGGTCTGTTTGCAGCTCGTTCTCGGATGTTATCAATATATGATAATCTCTTGAAAAATATTCTGTCAAAACCGAATGAAGCAGATTATAATTTGAGTTAATGGAAGGGACTTCGGTTAAGCCTAATTCAATTCGATCGGCTTTTCCCTTTAACTCTGATTCGAGTATCCACCGTGTATTCGGAAGCCGTAAAAAATCTTCTCCATTTGCCTTAATAAATTCTTCCTCATTCGCATTCTCACTTAAGTTTTGCCGTGATTCAAAAGATGCAAAATCTTCTGTGTCAAATTCATCATCAATCAGGGATGCTATAGAATTCGAATTGAAAAATTTATCGGTGCGGTTGTTAAGATTAGTTAACTCGAATAGTGAACCGAGTATAAGCGGATTAGTAAGATAATCGAAAATGGTATTCTCGTTTACTGATTCATTCATGCTGCCGTTATTCAGCGAGGATGCAAGAGTAACGCTGTCGATCATTTCGATAGATCTTTGGCTGTCCGGGTCAAAATATCTTATCGATTCGAGGAAGTCGCCGTCAAATTCTAACCTAACCGGACTGCGCTCGCTGTAGGACCAGAAATCTATTATTGAACCGCGTTGAGAATATTCGCCGGGCGCTTCAACAAATCTATCTTTTTGATAGTTAAGCAGATTTAAATATTCCAACAGGTCGCTGTAAGTAAGGCTGCCGCCGACCTGTATTTTTGTAGTCGCTTCTTCAACAGCATTCCGCGAAGGGAATTTACAATTTAATAGATCGTATGTTGTTATAAGTATAAACCGTTCGCGTTTTGAAATTTCCGTAAGCTTTTCCTGCACCGATTCCATTTTAAAGTCGGATATTTCGAGAAGAAATTTTTCCAAACCTAATAGATGCAATTCAACATACATCTCTGAAACAGTGAGAATATCCGGCAGCAGCAAAACTATTTGATTTTGCTTTTGAATTAGTTGAGAAATCAAAAAGCTTTTTGATGAACCGGAAAGCGGAGATGTATAAAGAATATTATAATCTTTATTTAAGATTGTTTGAGACAGACTACTTATACTTTGTATTCTATCCAGGCAATATTTTAGGGTATCGTTTTGTTTCAATTGTGTTCAATTTAATTATTTAAAACTGCAAAAGGGGTTCAAGCTAATGAACCCCAAAATATCAGGGTATTTATGAAGCGGAAAAGATATTTCCGGTTAATCGTGCTGCAAAAATAAATCTATGGAATCCAAATAAAAAATTGAACCATATACTTAGTTGAATTGATCATATCTGTCCAAAATATATTTATTCCGAAGGATGGTTTTCATATTTCGTCCCT
>CAZTDB010000341.1:0-3758 GCA_964612385.1 uncultured Ignavibacteriaceae bacterium | reverse complement strand
CTTGTTGTGGAATAGTGATTGCATTTAAGGTTAAATAATATTTTGTAAACCTTCATTTAATAATTAAGATCAAGGAGATATTTATGTACAAATCAATTATCCCATTCGCGCTTTTTGTTTCGATTTTAAATATTTCAACTGTTAACGCTCAAGGTCCTGAGGGAAAAAATTTTGGCTTCGGAATAATTTTAGGAGATCCAAGCGGTGCGACTTTGAAATTGTGGATGAACAGAGAAAATGCATTTGTTTTGGACGTTGGAGCTTCGTACTTCGGAAGTCCTAGTATAGGTGTGGACTATCTCTGGCATTTCGATGCCTTCCGATCAAGAATAGCAAACCTTTATGCTGGAGCCGGAGGTGTTTTGGGAATAGGTAAAGGTGACGGTTTTTGGTACAAAGGAAAATACTTCAGAGAAAAGAGTGAACTTGGCATTGCTGCCCGCGGTGTTTTCGGTGTAAATGTTATCCCGAAAAATACTCCGTTAGAGCTTTTTTTCGAACTAGGAGTGTTGATAGGATTCTCACCTGATTTTGGTTCTTCAGCCGATGCAGCAATAGGAATAAGATTTTATCCCAATTTGAATTAGAGCAAATCTTTATCACATTTTAATTTTACTTTAATTTAATCACACATAAATCAATTCAATTTCATTAAATTCTCGACCGGAAAAAATATTATTAACATAACAGGAGAACAATTATGCCCGTAAGAAAAGGCAATGCTGAATGGAGAGGAAATCTATTAAACGGCAGCGGAAACATTTCAACTGAAACAGGTGTGCTTAAGAATATTCCTTACAATTTTGTATCGCGCTTTGAACAAGGAAATGAAACAAACCCGGAAGAACTGCTGGGTGCCGCACATGCAGCCTGTTTTTCTATGGCGCTTGCGAATGGCTTATCGAAAGCAGGGTTCAAGGTTAATTCAATTCAAACAGAGGATAATGTTTTTATAGAAAAAGTTGAAGGCGCATTCAAGATAACGAAAATCGAAATTAATACAGTCGGCGATGTAGAAGGAATTAGCGAAAGTGATTTTCTCAAATATGCCGGAGAAACTAAAGGCACCTGTCCTGTCTCTAAAGCATTAACGGGAACCGAATTTATCTTAAACGCTAAGTTGATATAAAATCTAATAAAAGATAGTTGTCAAATTACTCTTTGAGAAATTTGTCCTAAAATTTCGATTTCTTAATTGGTCAATACTTCAGGTAAGGTAATAATGTTTGTGTTATCAGAAGTAGATTTGTTCCTAAGGTTACAAAATAGATAAGGTACGGATTCACTATAGTAAGGAAAACCATATTAGGTGAATCAACGAATACTCTCCAAAGTCTGATGGAGCTAGGGAAAACCCTTCGGGTTGGACAACCTTAGTAACAAAAAGTAACCCGCAGTTCCTTTAACCTTATTATTTGAAAAAACATAACACTTATAACCTGAGAGATTATTTCTTAAATCCTGTGCATCAAGAATATAAAAGATGACCTCCAATTTTTAGCTGTAAAAATGGGGATGTCATCTTTCTTTTTAATCACTGCATCAAATCTCTGTACTTCTCATTACGTTGAATAAATAAATCTACATAAGAACATGATGTAATAATCTTATAATTACTTTCAATAGCATATTTCAATCCTTCTTCTACAATTTTTGCTGCGATTCCTCTTCCTCTTAATTCAGGCGGTACGTAAGTGAATCTGAAATTAATTGTTTTATCATTCGTAAAACTGTAATCGAGTTTTGCTTCTTTACCGTTTATGATTGTATAAAAGCGTTGATTTCCTTTATCGTGCTTAATTTCAATTTCCATATTTATTAACCTAATTTAAAGTGAAAATCTCGAGTAGTAAAATTGTCTGACTCGGGATTAAATGTCTTTTCAATAAACATAACCTCAGATTTTTTATCAACCAAAAGTACAGTTGAAGAACGCGTCCCGTAACCTTGAGTTTTTATGAATACTGAAGATAGAATCCTCTCAAGATCGATGCTTAAACCCGTATCGGGAAGTGCGTTCTCATCCGCAGTTGTAGTATCAAACAATATATCAAACAAATCTTCTGTCGTGAAAGATTGTTGAGATAACAGGTCTCTTAATTTCTCTTTACTTTGTTCAACCTTAGCCCATGGTATATCGAGAAGACTATTACTCAAGCCATAAATTCCGTTTTTCAATTCTTTAAATTCCTTCGAAACGTTTGAGAAATAGAATAGCCGGTCGATCCTTCCGAATATTAAATTAAATCCATTATAGCTGCTGCTGATACTCTCAATATCCTGATAATAATTTTGTGGTGAAATTTCATTTATCAAAAAATTCAAAGTAAGAAGTCCTCGCGAAGGTGCATTATTTTTTAGATTACGCATATCGCGGTAATTGGTAATAGCGGCAATCTTTCCTGATTTGGTAATTCCTAACCATGTACCGCCTTCTTTCAAATCTTTCCCGGCAATCAAGTACGGATATTCCTTCCAGAAATGTGCAGATAAAGTTTCTCTGTTATAAAACTCATCCCGGTTGGCGGCTAAAATCAATTTGTAATCGGGATGAGCATTTTTTGCTATTAGTAATAAACACATTTAGATTCTATTGTTCATAAGAATATTTGGATTAATAACAATCTTCCTTTACAATCTCGCCGTTAATTATTACCTGACACACATGCGTTGTGTATTCAAACGGATTTCCATCGAATATTACTAGATCAGCATCCTTGCCTACTTTTATCGATCCAACTTTATTTTCGATGCCCAAAATTTTTGCCGGATTTATTGTTATAGAAGCTAAAGCATCTTCGAAAGACAAACCATTAGAATTTGCAATCGCCGCTTCAAGCAGCACTACACGTGTTTTGGGTACATAACTTTCATAGCCACTTTGTATCGCAAAAGGTATGGCTGCCTCTTTCAATTTTTTAGCTGTTTCGAAGGAAGCATTTTTCGATAAGCCGTAATTTCTCACCATTGTTGGATGAAGAATTACCGGTATGCCGGCTTTTTTTATTTCATCTAACAACAAATAAGATTCGGCAGCACCGTCCAATATCAATTTAAAATTAAACTCTTCTGCTAATCTTAAAGCACCCATGATTTCAACTGCTTGATTAACTGTGAAAAGCGCATAAAGCTTGCCTTCTAAAACATCGGCTAATGCTTCCATGCGAAGATTACGGACAGGTTTTTTATCTTCTTTTTCTTGATCCTGTTTTTCTAAATAATCTTTCGCTTTTAAGAATTCCTGTCTTAACATCGCCATTCCTTTGGAGCGTGTTCCAGGCTTCTTAAAATTTCTTGAAACTTGTGAACCTAAAGTAAATGCAACACACTTTGCTGGCGAAATAACAGATTCGTTCAAATTTTCACCGAACGTTTTAACAATCATAGTTTGCCCGCTTGCTAATGCGCCCGGTGCATGTCCCGTATGAATTGTCGTAACTCCAAAATTGCGAAGCCATTCTACCAACGCTTCACGATTATTATAGGCATCAATTGCTCTTAACTCGGGTTGGATTGCCTCTGTTTTGTCAAGCTGATCCTGATCGTGGCTATAATTTAAAATTCCCGAAAGACCTACAACCGTATGGGCATCAATTAAGCCGGGAGTAACAACATTTGCCATGATGATTTCATAATCTTCCGGTATAAAAACATCTGAAGCATATCCTACGTTTTCAATCTTTCCATTATTTATTAATATTGTACCATCTTTAATTGGTTCACCCGACATTGTGTAAATCATTTCCGCTTTGACCGCA
>CAZTDB010000340.1:0-3766 GCA_964612385.1 uncultured Ignavibacteriaceae bacterium | reverse complement strand
TTGATAGATTAAGCTCAACCTGCTCGATCCGAAAATCACTGCCGCTTATTCGGAACAAAGACACATTCGCCTTTTCATTTTCGATTGATAAAGGCTCAATGGAGGATAACACATAAAAATCTTTGTCGTCAGCCTGAATGAATGCGGCGCGTTCCATTTCGAATGGGGCATCTTTAATTACAGCAATTTCTTTTAATTCATTTCCAGATATCATAATTAATTTAAAATACAATGGATCAAACCCTGCTGCAATTCCGTCATCGTTAATTGCAAAGAGAGGATGTGGCATATCGAAATATGCTTTGATGCTTTTTTCAAAAATTTCATTTCCGGAATTATCGAATACGATTAAGGTTATAAGATAATCCGACTTATCCTTAGGAAAAGCATGATTGGCAATAAGAAAATATTTTCCCGATTGTGAAATTCTTAAAACTTTTTTACCGTTGATTTGCTTTGAGGATTTTTCGCCGTTATTATCAAATATTGAAAATTTTGTGTCGTCAAATTCAACTTGAATATCGGTGTTAATATAAGTCCGGTATGCGTTAAATATATTTTGCGGAGTTAATTCTTGTGAATGAGAATCAGAAATAAATAGAACTACTATCGTTAAATAACTTAATAACTTGCCCATTTTGTATTACTTAAAAGTTTGTGAAAAAAAATTACATTCGATAAATAACTCGTTCTAATTTAATAAAAATCAACTAAAGATATTGTGTAAAAGAGTGACTGAAATTTATAAGAGCAAATTATGGATAGGGGTGAATGGAAGTAATATGTTTTGACAAGAATAATTCCAAGTAATAAATTATCATAGTTATATGTCATGAAGTTATCCCGTTTTATACTTAGATTTGAAATAAATATTTTGAATAAAAATATGAATATGAGCAACATAACCGTCCACCAGGAAAAATTATCCGAAATCTGCAAACGATATATGATTCGGGAGCTTGCACTTTTCGGTTCAGCATTAAGAGATGATTTTAACGAAAGCAGCGATATTGATCTGCTTGTAGAATTCACTCCGGACTCCGGCATTAGTTTATTTGATCTTGTTGATCTGAAAGATGAATTTGAAAATATCTTCGGAAGAGAAGTGGATATTGTTTCAAAAAATGCAGTAAAAAAAAGCAGAAATTATATTCGAAAAAAAGCAATATTAGAAAATTACAGTGTTATTTATGCGTCGGAATAAATCATCATTAATAGACATTTTTAATGCATGTGAAAGTATCTCTCGTTTTATAAATAAGAAAACGAAAGAAGATTTTTTTAATGATGAAATGATGCATGAAGCAGTGATAAGAAAAATTGAGATTATCGGCGAAGCATCCGGCAGGATTTCAAATCAATTTAAAAAACGGTTTCCTCAATTACCATGGCGAAAGATGAAATCAATGAGGAATATACTCATTCATATGTATGACGAAGTTGAACTTGAATTTGTTTGGGATACGGCAACTAAAGATATCCATGCATTAAAAAACTTGGTGGGCGAAATTCTTCCGTTATTAGATGACCAAAATTAAATATGTTCATTCTGGCAAAATAAAATTCTCTGAGAACTTTGAATATTATCCTTCACTTATATTTATCGTTACATTAAGTTGATAATTAAGTCACGAATTAACACTAAATCTCGTGAATTTTTTTACTACAATATTGCATCGGAAATTTACTTATTCTACAAAACCCAATTAAAACCAAACCCGATTTTTATGATATAATTAAAATTCGTTTCAACTGTTCTCATGCCTTCTGGATATTCAAACTCAATATGCCGCTTCCATTGTTTTGGGGACGGGATAAAAATTTTAAGCTCGAATGAAGCAATCTTTGAAATCATGTATCCTATGCCAGCGCCGGGCATTATGTAAGTATTTTCATAATTTCGGAAGGTACCATGTCCTTCACCGCTGTTAAAATGCAGGTTTATTCCACCGGTTACGTAGAAGGAGGGTGTTAAATTATAAAGAAAAAATGTTCCTCCTTCCAATCCGCCAAATGATTCTGCGAATGAATACCCGCCGATAAGTCTTAGCCGGATTTCTTCAGCTAAAATCATATCGTAAGTAATAAAGATGCTCGAAGGAACGAATGGGGCGGGTTCAAATTTAAATGTGCTTTTGTTGTTAAGACTATGGACGGAACCGAATGCTTCTGCTCTTGCACCTAAAGCAATATGCTGGGCAAGTGCAGTTGAAAAAATGGATAAACAGAAAAACATGAAAATTGATATTGATAGCCGCATGACTTTTTCAGCTATAATAAAGTTTTAATTCAATTTCAAAAATATCCACAGAAAATTTTAAAAAAAGATTTTCATCCAAAATTTTCCCGTAAAAATATTTTTTTTCATAATTTGATTATAGAATTGTACATTTTTACCGTTACGGAGATATAGATGCAAAATATTATTTACTTATTACTCGCTTTTATTTTTTTCAACCAATCAATCTTCTCTCAAAAAAATAACAGTGAATTCAGAGCAACATGGGTGATTACCTGGGAATTTATTAACGGAAATAATACTATTGAGCAAAACAAAGCACGCATCAGAAAAATATTGGACGACCACAAAGCCGCAAATATGACCTCCGTAGTTTGGCAGGCAAGACAAAGAGGAACGGCTTATTATAATTCTTCATTTGAACCTTGGGGATCGTACGCAGGAAGCAAATACCCGGGTTTTGATCCGCTTGAATATGCAGTACAAGAAGCGCATAAAAGAGGACTCGAAATTCACGCCTGGATAAATACCTTTGAAGCAAAGAATAATGTTACCGGTGCACCTGCTCAAAAATATCCCGAATGGATTTGCACTGACCGTTACGGCAACAAAATGCAAGCCGATTTTGCGCTATCCCCCGGTATAAAAGCAGTGCGCGATTATATTCAAAATGTGACAATGGAGATTGTACGAAATTATGATGTAGACGGCATCCATTTCGATTACATCAGATGGAACGAGTACCGCAATCCTGCTAATAATGAAAGATATATTTACGACAGCGAGCATCCATACAGCGGCGGAATACCTGCCGGCTTTTCAAGCTGGGCTGATTGGAGAAGATGGACAGTAACAGAATTTATTAAAGGAATGAAAGATTCTGTCATGGCAGTCAAACCATGGGTAAAATTATCAATAGCGGCATTGGGAAAATATAATTGGAGCGGATGGCAGGGATACGATGTAGTTTATCAAGATGCCGCTCTATGGTTTAATGAAGGTTATATCGATCAAATTATGGGAATGCATTACCATTGGACTACAGGTGACGGTTTTCTTGGCATGCTGCAAAATAGCTGCCCTGAGTGCTGGGGGCAATTTATTCAGCCCGGTGTTGCAGCCGGAAGATTATTCAGTGTCGGTCCGTATTCAGCTTTGTTATCCGATAATGATATATTCGATAACCACATCGATATAGTTGAGAAAAGCAGAACGGTTAGCTGGGTTGATGGCTTTCAGTTTTTTAGTTACGGAAGCTGGGCGGGACAAAACTATTGGAAAAAAGCTAAGGATATTTTCTTTAACAGAAAGACGAAAGTGAGAAGTGTAATCTTAAATCCAGATTCAATTCCATCGGCTCCGATTATTGCTTTACAGAAAAACGATTCAATGAATTACCTGATAACGGTCAGTCCGCCACCTGGTACTGTTAAGGACAATTGGTATGCAATTTATCGTTCCGAAAATAATTCTATTGACGTAAACAATGATGAAATATTGGAAATCTTTTTCGGCAGCAGTGACTTT
>CAZTDB010000339.1:0-3781 GCA_964612385.1 uncultured Ignavibacteriaceae bacterium | reverse complement strand
AGAGAGAAAAATATAAGGAAGCGCTTCGCGAAAAGCTTGCAGAGCTTTATGAAGACAAAATTCATACTAAGCCGAGAGAAGATTATCCCGAACAAAGTGATATTGCCCCAGAGATTAAGTACTAATAGCATGAATTATATCTTCGGATAATTTTTTAAACGCATCCTTCTTCATTCCTTCACAAGGTTTCATATGAACCATTGCTGTCCAAATAATTTTGAGATAGAGGGAAAAGGCTTAATTGTAATTTATTTTAAGTGAATTTTATACTTGATTGAATTCAATCCGGAGAGGATTATAATAATTATCCCTTAAATACTCAATGTGGCTAAAGCCTTAGATAAATTTAGGTAATTAAGCCGTTCACTAAAGTGAACGGAAATTGATGAATAAAAGTAGATTGCCGTCAGCTTTAGCTGACGGGAAAACGAAGTAGAGTGAACTGGCTTTAGCCACATAAAAATAAATTTATTCTACTAAAATTCTTTAAGATAAAAATATTGTTTTGGACAGATATGGTATGAACAAGTAAAAAGGAGACCTTAAGCCATTTAAAATTATTCTCTCGGTTAAGTTACTTTCAATAAAGATTAAGATTCTAATCCTAAGTAACCGAATTTTAAGGCTAATTTTACGAAGTTAGTTTCATTTTATAATTTGAACATTATTATAAGAAACTTATTAGAAAAAGAGGATCATCCCCTCTTGTCCGAAGGATTTTTCAAAAGAGGGGCGACCTGTCTCGGCTTGGCCGAGCCAAGACGGAGGGGTGTGTTAAAATTTGGCCATGTTATTGCGAATATATGAACACCTTTTACATCCAAGTTTCTTTAAGAATTTAAATAAATCCCTTATCCAAACTCCACATCAGTACGCAGATGCAATAAAGATTAGTCAACACTTTTTTCGCCATCCTCAAATTTGAAAAACCCGAATATTATATTCCCACGTATGTAAGAAATCGTCAAAAAAAATATATACAAACATCCAAATCAAGCTTCGAACACATCGCCTTTTTTCGGAAACTTTACTGAACGATAGCCCTTCTTGATAATTTTTTCTCTCAGCGGGAGCGCTTGATCTTCTTCACCATGAACTAAAAAAATATTTTTTAATTTAGGCGGAGGGGAAAGCTCAAGATAATCCAACAATCCCTTTTGATCTGCATGCGCACTAAAGTAATCTATCTTTTTAATTTTTGCTTTTACTTTATAAGAAGAACCTAAGATGTTAACTTCCTCTGCGCCATCCATAATTTTTCTCGCTAACGTTTCTTGCGCAGCATAACCTGTGAATAAAATCAAGTTTCTCTTGTTTTCTATATTGTTTGCCAAATGATGCAGAATCCTGCCGCCTTCTGCCATGCCCGAAGCAGAAATGATTATACAAGGATTTTTGAAATCGTTTAACTCTTTCGATTTTTCAACATCGGTTATATAGGTTAATCTGTTAAAGCCGAAGGGATCTTGGTAGTTTTCGATAAAAACTCGCTCGGCTTCTCTATCATAACATTCCGGATGATGCCGGTATATTTCCGTTGCTTGGACTGCAAGCGGGCTGTCAACAAAAATAGGGAAAGGCGGAATTCTGTTTTGGTTAAATAATTTATGCAGCACGTAAACCAAAAGTTGGGTCCTCCCGACTGCAAAAGCAGGGATAATTATCTTACCGCCGCTTTGAATTATTTCATTTACAATTTTCACCACCTCTTCTTCAACTTCGCCGCTAACGGGATGGAGCCTATTACCATAAGTACTCTCCATTATAAGAATATCGAGATCGTGCAGCAAATTAGGATCGCGGATAATCGGCATTTCCGGTCTGCCTATATCGCCGCTAAAGCCTAAGCGTATAAATTTTCCGTTCTCGCGAATTTCTATCACTACTCCGGCTGAACCAAGTATATGTCCCGCATCACTAAAAACTGCAGATACGCCGGGTACAACTTCAAATTGTTTATCATAATCAATCGCATTGAATTTCTGCATTGATGCTTCGGCTTCTTCGATAGTGTAGAGAGGTTCGAAGAGGTTCTTTTTCTGTTTTGATCTTTTTTTATTAACAAACTTAACATCCCGCTCTTGCAGATAAGCAGAATCTTTCAACATGATACTGCAAAGATCTACCGTTGCCGGCGTGGTGTAGATATTTCCACTGAAACCATTCTTTATAAGATTTGGAATATTACCGGCATGATCGATGTGTGCGTGCGATAAAATAAGCGCATCAATACCCGAAGGATCAAAGGGGAAGTTTCTGTTTATTTCAAACGCCTCTTTTCTTTTACCTTGATAAAGACCGCAATCTAACAGGAGTTTTTTTCCGTTGACGTGCAGCAGGTGCATTGAACCTGTTACTGTCTGTGCTGCACCGATAAATTGTATTTTCAAAATTTCTCCGCATATAGATTATTATTTTGAACAAAGGAAAAATAAGGAATAGAACATTAAATTACTTTTGAGATAATCCTTCTTATAGTTTAAATCATAATCGACTTCATAGTGCGAAATAAAAAGTTTGTGATATTTTTAGGCAAATGACTATTTTAACACTAAGCGCTCGAAATCATTTCTAAATAATTTAAAGCTTAGAGGTATTTTATGTTACGTAAAATTCTCGGAGTAATTATTAGTTATGCAGTAATGGCTGCTTTTGTCTTTTTGACATTTTCAATCCTATATGCTTTACTTGGTGCTGAAAACTCTTTCGAACCGGGGAGTTATAAAGTTTCTTCAACATGGTTGGTGTTAAGCATAGTATTAGGATTTATTGCTGCAATTATGGGAGGTTACATTTGTATGCTGATCTCAAAGAATAGAAAAACTGCATTGGTATTAGCAGGAATTGTTTTTGTTTTAGGAATCATCATGGCTGTTCCGGCAATGAATTACTCCGAAGAAGAACTAAACCAAGTGCGTGAAGGTGATGTTTCGAATACCGAAGCCATGCAGAATGCTAAGCAGCCTGTTCTTGCTTTAATAATAAATCCAATAATTGGGGCTGCGGGTTTAATAGCAGGATCAAGACTTAAAAAAGAAAAGAAAACAAAATCTTAATTAAGACAAATTAGTATTCTTCTTCTCATGAGATAATGATTCTCTTGCTTCCTGCCTGACCGAATCAAGGTGATAGAGGGAGAGGGAGAGGGAAAGAAAGAATATAGAATTATTGGTCAACTATTCGCCATTAGTCTTTAGCCTTTAGCCGTTAATAACCTAAAGAATAATTAATGTGACTTAGTTACCCGAATGTAATTTAACTAAAATGCTCTACCGTATTAACAGCATCTTTTTAGTGTCTACAAAATTTCCAGCTCTCAGTTGATAATAATAAACACCCGATGCAAGATTATGTGCTGCAAATTCAATTTCATTCTCGCCCGGCTGCGCTTCTTCATCAATCAGCGTTAAGACTTCTTTACCTAAAGCATCGTATACTTTTAATGTTGCGTACAGCAATCCATTCTTTTTATTTCCTTCAACTGAATTTAAAGCCGGAATTAAAAATCTTATCTTGGTTGTGGGATTAAACGGATTCGGATAGTTTTGCGATAATTCATAGTTCATTGTCAACCGCTCTTCTGATACAGAGGTTGTCATTTCTCCGGTATATTTATATACCGTCTGACCTACAGCGTATCCTAAGAGTTGATTCACAAACTCAAACCTGTTAATTCTGCTGCCGAAATTTGCCGGAAACCATGTATCGCCTCCATTAGTAGTTTGATAAGTGGTTTGCGTACTATTTCCACCAATCCTCCCTAACGTATCGTTGGCAAAAC
>CAZTDB010000338.1:0-3782 GCA_964612385.1 uncultured Ignavibacteriaceae bacterium | reverse complement strand
CTCCTATATCAGTTTCGATATTTAATCCTAAACCGTAACCGTAATTAAAAGCCTCCTGCTTTAAAATGTTTCTTGCAAGTTCGGCATTGCGTAAATAATAACCGGTATCAAAAAATAAAAAAGTGTAGGATCTTCTTGTTAATAAAAGTCTGTACTCAAAGTTCGTCCACATAATTCGCGAACCCAAAAATTGATCTTCTCTGTATCCTCTTAAAGTATTAGTGCCTCCTAATTTAAAAAGATCGCTTTGATCAATAAGAGATGCGCGGAGTTCTTTTCCGTTTAAGCTGAGTGCAAGAACACTTCTGCTAAAAATCTCATAAAACAGATTCAGATGCAATGCTATGCGCTGAAGATTAATTTTTGTTTTTGTATCTGCTGTGATATACGCCGCCGGTCCGCTAATTTTTTTTTGACTGAAATTGTATGAAGTATGAAAATAAATTCCCTCTGTCGGTGCATAGGGATCATCGCGTGTATCGATCTTCAAAGCTATACCGGTTGTAAACAAGTTAGATTTAAATACTGAAAATACAGGTACAATTAACTCTGTTGGTATTACCTCTTCGGATGCAAGCATCAGTGAAGCAGAAATATCTTCCGTGGCTAAATAATCCAACATGCCTTCCAACCTCCGCTGTACATAGCTTGTGTCCTGTTTGCGTTGATATAAAGATAAATTAACGTTAAAAGGA
This sequence comes from uncultured Ignavibacteriaceae bacterium, assembly GCA_964612385.1. Classification (GTDB taxonomy): domain Bacteria; phylum Bacteroidota; class Ignavibacteria; order Ignavibacteriales; family Ignavibacteriaceae; genus JAGUYG01. The sequence goes on along the minus strand of CAZTDB010000338.1, from coordinate 3,087 downwards.
AATCCGAAAAGCCATGGTTCAAGATATTTCAATTCCAATTGCTGCGAATTTCTATCAAGCTGCTGCCAGCTTAATGCCGCTGCTCTGCCTGTTCCAAAAAGATTTCTTAAAGTAATGTTGACCAACCCCGTGAAATACCCTTTCCCGCCCGCCGAAGCTGCAGGGATGTAGCCAAGTATGCCGTCGAAATTATTAGTTTGTTTTTCTTTTATCTGAATCTTGAGCACTCCATTACCGGCGGAGTTTAAGTAAAACTCCGGTTCGGAAACCGGTTCGAAGAATCGAAGCCGATTCAGCCGCTTAGGAAATTCAGTAATTCTTTTTTGTGAATATTGTTCTCCGCTTTGCAGCCTTAATTCTCTGATTATAACGTAATCCTTAGTTTTTGTGTTACCGGTTATTTCGATTAGGTCGATATTTTGTCTTCCTTCCGACTGCACTTTTAAATTTATTTCAAGGAGGATCAAGTCTTCTTCCTCTTTTGTATTAACCGATGAGATGAAGATTCTTGCGAAGGGATAACCGTTATCTTCTAAAAATGTTAATGCTGAAAATATAGCTTCCTCAACTGTACGTTTGTTGAATCTTTCGCCACGAAAAATTTCAAAATATTTTTCGAGATGAGGTTCCTCTTCAAAATTTTCATACAACAAACTTAAAGCCTCTATTACAGCTTCGGGACCTTCGTTAACATAAATTTTAACAGCAGCTTGTTGTGAATCGGAACTTAGAGTTAATTCGGGAATATTTATTTGAGATTTAAAGAAACCTTCATTAGACAGGTTTGTTTTTATTCTGCTTTCAATCGTATCGGTAACGCCCGGAAAAATTTCAGAACCTGAAGGCAATTGAATCCAGCTTAAATAAGCTTCTGTACTATAAATTTTATTTCCATTAATTTCAATTGAACCGATGGTTTGGGCTAAGGATTGATTGAATAAAAAAACAATTAGAATGAATTGGACAAAGTATTTAGGACGGCGTATCATTCAGTGTTTTCATTTTTTTGCCGATGGTTTCAATTACTACTTCGGTTTTCAGAGCCGTTATTTCATCGAGCTTTACGTCGCAAACATTTAATCGCATTGCATTTGCAGAACCGAGCGATGAAGCTATTTTTATCGTTTCTTCAAATGTTAATCCATTATGAAGACCGTAAATAAGTCCGGCAGCATAACTATCACCGCTTCCTGTTGAATCGACCGCTTTTATTCGCGGATTTATAATTTTATAATGGAAACCAAAATTAGAAACGCAGCTGTCCCTATCATCATCCGTAATATGAACTTGTTTAATCTCTTTAGAGTAAAGAAAATCGAATAATTCCCTAATCTCTTCCTGCGTGATTAGTGATTTGTTTAATGATATTCTGAGTTCGTTTAAGTTATTGTGCAAAATGGTAGGAGAAGCATCGATACAAATCATCAACGATGGACCGTAAGTATCGCAAATAGATATCTTATCATATTTATTTGCTGTTTCGATTCCAAAGGGAATAATTGATGCGGCTTCTTCAGTGGGTGCGCTTCCGGAAAAAATTACCATCTCACAGTTTTGAATCATCTTTTCTAATTTTACTTTAAATTCTATAATTTCATCCGCTGTGACCAAGGAATCGGTGCTGAAGTAAGTTGAGATCGAACTATCTTCTTCATTAATGATCACCGCACCCCAGCGTGTCTCTTCGTTAATCCGGATTGAAGTAAAATTTATTCCTTCACGCGTTAAACAATCCTTCAGCAGCTTGCCGTTATTCCCTCCTAAAAAAGTAAAGGCTAAATTTTCAATACCGAGATGATTTAGCTGCCGGCTTACATTTATGCCCTTCCCACCGGCAGCCAGCTTTTCAATTCCGTCGCGATTAACTTCGTTTTGTTTTAATTTTTTGAAGTGCAGTCTTCTTTCTAAAAGAGGATTTAATGTTACGGTTAAAATCATTTGGAACTCAATAGAGAAAGAATTGCTATTTACTTGGAATAGTTGAAAATATTACCAGCATTAGTCTATCTTATGTTAAGATAATTTCTTTGCAAAAATAGTTTATCAATCCAGCTCTGAAAAAATGATGAAACTGAAATGTGACAGCCGCGTAAAGTAAAAATTAATTCCTAAACCTATAGTAATCACCATAAAGAGGAGTTACAAGCCGGTAATCGCCAAAGCCGGTTTCATCAACAAAAACAAAGCTGCGGTTTAGTTCATAATATTCCCATATTTCATACGGCTTCGAATTATAATCAAACGGATGACGATCAACATTGCTTGGCGTTCCTAAAATTATAAATACCATCCCTCTATCTGTTCTCCAGCCTTCCTGATAGTGTGAGAAATTATCGTTTGCGTATGCTACCCTTCTGTAATATTCGTTGAATACTTCATTCTCTTCAGTATTAGGAGTAGGGTCTTTAGATTTCCAAAAATCAAGGTAGCGCTTAATTTTTTCTTCGTTAGTTTTGGCTGCCTCGATATGACTAATCTCCTTATCGGATGCAATATAAACTATTTGTGCAATTGCTTTATCAAGGTCAACAATTGTAAGTGGAATGCCAACCCATCTCGATGTAAAAGTTTTTGATGATAGTGCAAGAAGATTATTATTTTCATCACGAAGAGATACATTCATTGTAAAATTGCCAAGACTAAGACTTAAACTGTCGATTGTATAAAATACTTGAGTTTTACCTGAATCAATGGTTCTGATCTCCGCTTTTTGGAACATAACTTTTTGATCCTTGTCCACAATTTTATACTCAAGATGAATTGGACCGGATTGTTTTGAGTAAACTTCGAAGAACATCGGGATGCCGTCGCGGTGTGCAATAATGTTGCGCGCCACATTAGGTAAAATCTTGCTTGTGCCGTCAATAATGGTACGTTTTGCAATAAGCATTAAATCGCTGAGTGAAGCCTCTCCCGAAAAATCTTTAACAAGAAATTGGTTTTCAGAAGAGTAAGTTTTTCGTGAATCTAAATCCTCAATGGCAGTTCTAATATGATAATTCCCCGGTGCCAGGGTAAATGACCTCATACTCAGGTTAAAATTACTTTTTGAAATTGTCTGCTCAAATTCCTGTGCAAAAAGTTTTT
>CAZTDB010000337.1:0-3789 GCA_964612385.1 uncultured Ignavibacteriaceae bacterium | reverse complement strand
TTCGCGAACCGGGTTTAACGAATGGAATATTTTCCTTACACAACGGACATTCATCGGGAGAGTAAGAAACAGCATCAACTTTAATTGCACTTACTTGAGGAAAGCCGAAGCTTACTTTCCCGTTGCTTCTATCTACTATAAAACCGACACCGACTATTTCAGCCCCGGCTTTTTTTGCGATATCAATTACTTCAAATACAGAACCTCCGGTTGTTACTACATCTTCACAGATTAAAACTTTTTCACCGGCACTTAGTTCAAATCCTCTCCGCAGTGTTAATGACTTATCTTCCCTTTCGGCAAAGATTGATCTTTTATTTAATTGTCTTGCTACTTCCTGTCCCACTATTATCCCGCCTATTGCAGGAGATATGACAGTGTCAATTTCAATGTTCTTAAAATGTGTAGAGATAAAACTGCAGAGTATTTCCGTATAATGCGGATACTGCAGCACTTTTGCGCACTGAAAATAAACGCTGCTGTGTCTGCCTGACGTGAGTAAAAAATGACCTCTTAAAAGTGCGCCGGATTCTTCAAAGATATTTAATATTTTTTCAATGGATAAATTCATTACCATGTCCCACAGTTAGTGAAAAAGAATCTTATTCAAATACTTTTAGATTGACTTCCGGGCGACTCTTGTCGTAACAGGTTCATTTTGACATTATCAAATTTCATTTATGAGGCGTATCTACAAAGCTCTTACTTAGGAACTCTATATTTGAATATTCTTAATTATCAAAACATTTCCTTATTTAAAACTCCTTTTTAGAGAAGACTCATCAATTTGTTTTGCAAGCATAAAATCTTTTTCCGTTACACCGCCTTCGCTGTGTGTTGAAACTGAAATCCTAACATTATTCCATGAATGTAAAAAAATATCCGGGTGGTGGTTCAACGATTCGGCAATCTTTCCAACTTTATTAACGAAGCGTAAAGCATCGCCAAAATCTTTGAACTTGAAATTCTTAACAATTGCATTTCGGTCAAACTGCCAGCCTGGAAAAGTTTTTAATCTACTACTTATCTCAGCCTGGTTTAATAAAGTCATGATTAACTCAAGTATTTTAATTTTACATGCTTTAATTTAAGATAACGGAAAGTATATTGAAACAGTTCCCAAGAAAATCAATTTCATAATTTATATTAGAGGGATTGTATCAAGTATCTTTCCGGTGATATAGCTCCGAAAGGATATAAAAAAAGCTGTATGAACTTATTCCATACAGCTTTTTAATTTGCGATTAAATATTGCTTTAAGCCTTAGCTTCGCTGGTATCTGTTTTTTCTTCCTCTTTATTTCCTTCAGCGGTTCCGTTTTCTTTTGGCTCAATTACCTGATCTATAAATATCAATTTATCCTGTCCTTCTATATGCTTTGCGGTAACTGTTGAACCTTCCTTGAAGGAACTCCTAAGAATTTCTTCTGCAAGCGGGTCTTCGATGTATTTTTGAATTGCCCTTCTTAAAGGGCGTGCACCAAACTTTTGATCGAATCCTTTATCAACTAAAAAGTTCTTCGCAGATTTTTCAAGAATTAGGCTTAGCTTATTATCCTTAAGGTTCTTCAACAATTCATTCAGCTCGATATCGATGATCTTTAGGATGTCTTCTCTTTCCAAATTTCTGAAGACGATAGTTTCATCTATTCGATTTAAAAATTCGGGATTGAAGAGTTTCCTCATCGCCTCTTCAACAGTCGATTTTAAGTTAGCATACCTATCCGCAGTATTTTCGCCGCCGAAACCAAATGACCCGATATTTTTAATATCTTTCGTTCCGATGTTTGAAGTCATTATTATTATTGTATTTCGGAAATCGACTCTTCTGCCAAAACTATCGGTAAGAATTCCGTCATCCAGCACTTGCAGCAGAATGCCGAAGATATCGGGATGAGCTTTCTCGATTTCATCGAAAAGGACAACCGAATAAGGTCTTCTGCGGACTTTTTCAGTTAGCTGTCCGCCTTCTTCATAACCGACATATCCGGGAGGTGCACCTACTAAACGTGATACCGAAAACTTCTCCATGTACTCGCTCATATCAATCCGAACGAGTGCATCTTCCGAATCGAATAAGTAGCGTGCAAGCACTTTGCACAGTTCGGTTTTACCCACTCCGGTAGGACCCAGGAAAATAAAACTGCCTATCGGACGATTAACGCTTTTCAAACCGGCTCTGGTTCTTCTTATCGCTTTGGAAAGTTTTTCAACGGCTTCATCCTGACCAACTATTTTTTGTTTGAGTGCTTCTGCCATCTTCAGCAATTTTTCTGATTCCGTTTGTTGAACGCGGTTAACAGGGATTCCGGTCATCATAGCAACCACCGTAGCGATATCCTCTTCGTTTACATCATGCACAATGTCTTTTGTCTTAGCTTCCCATTCACGTTTAGCTATTTCCAAATCCGATTGCAAGTTTCTTTCTCTATCTCTCAGTCTTGCTGCTTCTTCATAGTCTTGTTTCTTTACTACGCTAGCTTTATCCAGGCGGACTTTTTCGATTTGCTGTTCAAGGTCCATAATATCTTGCGGAACTTCAAAGTTGCCCATGTGCACACGCGAACCGGCTTCATCAATTACGTCTATTGCCTTATCGGGAAGGTGTCTGTCGGATATATACCGGTTGCTTAATTTCACTGCAGAGTCAATAGCCTCTTTAGAATACTTTACGTGGTGATGCTCTTCGTACTTAAATTTTATGTTATCGAGAATTTTTATCGTTTCCTCATAGCTCGGCGGTTCAACCATAACTTTTTGAAATCTTCTATCCAAAGCACCGTCTGTTTCAATATATTTTCGATATTCATCCAACGTTGTTGCACCAATACACTGGATATCACCGCGCGAAAGAGCCGGCTTAAACATGTTCGATGCGTCAAGAGAGCCTGAAGCACCGCCGGCTCCAACTATTGTATGAAGCTCATCAATAAAAAGAATTACGTCCCTTGCTTTTTCAAGCTCGTTCATCAAGGCTTTCATGCGCTCTTCAAACTGACCGCGGTATTTCGTACCGGCAACTAAACCTGCTAAATCCAATGTTACTACTCTTTTATCCTGCAAAATTCTGGGCACTTTCTTTTGAACAATTTTAAGTGCTAAACCTTCTGCAATTGCAGTTTTGCCTACTCCGGGTTCGCCAATCAGCACCGGATTATTTTTCTTCCTTCGACTAAGAATTTGTGCAACTCTTTCGATTTCCTTTTCTCTTCCAACAACAGGATCAAGCTTATCTTCTATTGCAAGCTTCGTGAGGTCTCTTCCAAAATTATCCAGCACGGGAGTTTTAGTTCTTTCGATTTTCTTATCCGGAGTGGGCAGCGCTGCTCCTCCCTCTTTTGCGCCCCTGCTGCTGAGCATTGCATTCAATTCTGCACGGGCGGAATCATAAGTTACGCTGAACTGATGCAGAATTTGCGTGGCAATGTTATCTTCATCTCTAAGTAATGAGAGCAATAGATGTTCTGTCCCGATTACATCGGCTTTGTAAATTTTAGATTCTATTTGAGTAATCTTTAATACTTTTTCTGCTTGTTTGGTTAAAGGGATATTGCCGATTGTTAATGTGCCGCCGCTGGTTCTAACGGTATCCTCAATTGCTTTTTTTAGTTTCATCAAGTCGCAATCCAAATTTCTGAGAATGCGAACTGCTACACCTTGCCCCTCTCTGATTATCCCTAGGAGGAGGTGTTCTGTTCCGATATAATCGTGACCCAGCCTAAGCGCTTCTTCCCGGCTTAAGCGAATTACGTCTTGCAGTCTGTCTGAAAAGTTACCATCCATACATTAC
>CAZTDB010000336.1:0-3792 GCA_964612385.1 uncultured Ignavibacteriaceae bacterium | reverse complement strand
GATGAAGTAAGCGAAGTTAGCCCGGCTATGCAAGTAAAGCTTTTAAGAGTCCTTCAAGAAGGTGAATTTGAACGTGTCGGCGGTGAGGACACAATTAAAACGGATGTTCGAATAATTGCAGCATCAAATGCTAACCTGAAAAAATTAATAAGCGAAGGCAAGTTCAGGGAAGACCTGTACTATCGCCTTAGTGTTATTCCGATTGTACTTCCATCTCTTAAAGAACGAAGAGATGACATTCCCCTTTTATCAAATTACTTTTTAGAGAAGCTTGCTGCAAAGTATAAACAGGATAAAAAATACATTGAAGAAACCGGAATGAATTTGTTGCTTAGCTATTCCTGGCCCGGAAACATACGTGAACTTGAAAATTTGATTGAACGGCTGTTTGTTATATCAAAAACAAAAAAGATTGACGCTGGATTAATTAAAAATCATTTGCTCAACGATACACCAATCAGCAAATCAAATGTAAACCAACAGCTTGATGCGGCACTTTCAAATTACGAAAAGCAGATGATCAATGAGGCATTAAAAAAAGCAAACTGGGTAAAGAGTCGTGCGGCAAATATTTTAGGAATTAAAACCAGTGCACTTTATTATAAATTAGAAAAATATGGTCTGTTAAATGCGAAGGAACAGAATGAATAAATTTAAACTTGTTTCACTAATCCTATTTTTAATTGTACTGATTTGTGATTTAACTTTTTTACACTCACAATCAATTTCGCAGCTTGAACAATCGCTTTTACAGGTACACCATCAATTGAGCAATGAACAATCTAAGATTGATTCACTTCAAATTATATACGACAAATTTATTACATCGATTGAAAATGAGAAGCGAAAGCCGAATCCCGATAAATCAAAAATTAGGTCTCAGTTAGCACAAGCTGTTGTGCTGTCAAACCAAATTGAGTCAGAACAAATAAAACTGAAAACTTTAGAGAATAGAATCGATAAACAGAGGAAAACATTAGACGCGGGATATGCACAGATGATTGATTCGTTAAAGCATCTTGAAGCCGATAAGAATTTTAAGGGAGACAGAGATGAATTAAATTGGATTATTTTAACTTTGTATGAAAAGCGGATTGCTCTTAATCCATCGGCAAATATGCTTTCTTACAATCCTCAGAAATTACTTTCAATTGATATTAATAAAAAAATCTCTATTGAAGAAAAAATAATATATAGGGATTATTTAGAAAATGCGCTATTAGAATCTGAATTGAAGCTTAAAGATGTAACAAGTCTTAATCAAAAAATTGATCAGGCAATCAAGCTGGAAAAGAAATTAAGCTCGTTTATTGCGGATGCCGAATTCAATGCGGGAATAAGAAATATTGTTCCGCAAAAAAGTAGTAATGTTAATACGAAAGAAGCCAGGCAATTCGACTATACTCCAGGAACTGCTGCCGAAGCGATGCAGCCGCAAATACAATCATTCTTTATGTTATATAATCAATTAAACATTCGCACAATTTCTGCGATCGACCAATCAGCACACTGGGCATCCTTGTTAGCTAATGAGAATTTTGATCTTTCATTGGAAGACTATTCCAAATTGTTGAAAGAAATTGAGCTGCGCTTGAACGATTATAATTCTTTACTTAAAAACAAGCTTGATCGGTTAAGTGATAAAAAATAGAACTTCCATATTCATCTTGCTGTGCTGTTTTATCTGCCAATCGAATTTGTACTCACAATTTCATTATAAAACCGCATTTGAATCAGGCTATTATATAAGCTCAAATTCTGAAGCAGAAGAAAAAAGTAATTTTGAAGCGAGTCTTGATGTCTTATTTGGTTATCAGTATAAAAGAAGTGAAAACACAGGCAGTATAAGTATTCGATTCAAACCTGAAATGTACGACTTCAAAAATAAATTTTATTCAATTAAGTCCAATGTATCGGGAATATACGGCTACACAAATAATCAGCATAAAATTAACGCCGGTGCCGAAGCGTCATTTTTCAATTTTGATTTCGACGGCAGCAAGATAAAATATTATTCAAATCTATTTCATTTCTTATATGAATTAAATCTAGCCGGGGGTAAATTTTTTAAAGCACGAACAGGATTTTCATACAGGCAATTGGAAGTTCTATCAAAAATTGCCGCAGATGTAATTTTTGTTGAATCGTCTATTTATAATCTCATATCAGACGGCATAGGTTTAGCATACGGAATTAATTTTGAACATTTTAGCACCGGCGAAAAAAAGAATGTAAGCTATCTAAAACCTTTGATGAACGATCAAGGAAATAAAATCGGTCCATCAATCCATTTCGATTTATACAGAAATTTTATTCTAAAAGGCGAATATAAATTACTTTACGTTTCATCCGAAATAACACGCGGACTTTCACTCGAGCATTATCTAAGATTTATATTCGGATTGAACGTAAACATTAATTCAACACTGCTTATCTATGCCGATGCGTACTTCAATAGATATAAATACACAAACATCGATTATGAAAAATATTCCTACTACTTGTCATCAAATATCGAAAGCAGTATTTATTTAAAATATAGCTGTGATATTAAAAATAATGTGGAAGTTTATGTAAAGTCGGGATATTACAGTATAGAAAACTATGAAAGAAAAGGACGAACAAGCTTTTTGAATTTTTTAATCGGATTGGAAATCACTCATTAATTTGTTTTGAAAAGGGAATCTGAGTGAAAAAGCTGTTTTAGGGATTGTTAAAATCGGTCTTTAATTCCAATTGGTGTATAAAAATCTTAATTGAGTAATTGCCGACTGCAAAATGCCGCTAAGGCGGGAATCAGAATTAAATAATTCTGCATAAGACAGCAGCAGATTAACAGAAGCTGTGCGCCTCGAGCGTTTGGCTTGATATTACCCTCCTAATCCTTTATTTATGGACGTAATTTTTGCATTTTTTAGATGGCATAAGGCATCTGTATTCGTAATTTATCTTGTGCAAAAATATTTTCATTTAATTCCGTAAGCGATATTTTTATTTTTAATGGCAAATCAATTCATTAATATTTTTAAGGAAAGCATGAAAAAGCTCACTCTTGTTTTTTTACTGTTATTAGGGGCTAATTTATTTTCGAGTCATTCAATTGAGTTAAACAGTCCGTTCGTTCCTCAAGATGATACTACTTTTATTCTTGTACCGGATAATTTCCATTCCAATGTCAATAAAATGATTACAAGCTTAATTACCCGATACCATTATAAGAAAACTAAAATTAACGATTCCCTTTCTTCGCTTATTTTTGATTCCTACTTAAAAGCCTTGGATGCAAGCAGAATGTATTTTCTTGCAGAAGATATAAAGAAATTCGAAGTGCATCGTGAGGATTTCGACAATTTTATTCTCGAAGGAAATTTGCAAACCGTTTTCGATATTTTCAATACATTCAAAGTTAGAGTGAATGAAAGGACCAAAGCTATAAAAGAAATATTACAGAACGAATTTGATTATACTATTGATGAAGAATATGAATTTAAAAGAGATAAAGCCCCATGGGCAGCTAACAAACAAGATTCAGATGAGCTTTGGAGAAAACGTTTAAAGAACGATGCGTTAACTCGGAAACTTTCCGGATCTACGTGGTCTGAAATTTCATCTTCATTAACAAAACGTTATGAAGCGATTAGAAGAAATGTTAATCAATTTAAAGCCGAAGATGTATTTCAAACTTTTATGAATGCATTTGCCGAAAACATAGATCCACATACGAATTACTTTTCACCTATTACTTCAGAAAATTTCAATATATCGATGAGTCTTTCTCTTGAAGGTATAGGC
>CAZTDB010000335.1:0-3819 GCA_964612385.1 uncultured Ignavibacteriaceae bacterium | reverse complement strand
CAATTGAAAAATCTTAATAATGCAAAAGATGTCTCTCTTCGTTCGAAATGACAATTCGCAAAGAACGAATCCAACTTGTCATTCCGATTGAGTCTTCCGCAAAGCGGTCCTTCGGACGAGTGAGGAATCTTGACAGAGCTGCAGTGAAAAATGTCTCTCCCGAATACTTCAGAAATCGAAATGACAAACCAAAGATAAATGCATCAATAATACTTTCAACATTCCTCACAGCAGTGTGCCGCTTAAAATAAGTAATGCAACAGTAAAATAAATTATCAACCCTGTTACGTCCACCATAGTTGCAACGAGCGGTGCGGAGGAAGTTGCCGGATCTGCACCCAACCTCTTCAGTAAAAAAGGAAGCATTGAACCTGAGAGGGTTCCCCACATTACAATACCGACTAATGAAAAGCCAACGGTCAGTCCAATTAATATTCGGTGCAGATAAATTCCTTCAATAAAATTTGATAGAACAATTACGATGAAAAATCCAATTGTGCCTAAAACACAGCCTAACATAAATCCAGAAATAATTTCGCGGCGCATTATGAACCACCAATCTCTAAGCGTAATCTCACCCAAAGCCATTGCACGTATTACAAGTGTGGCAGCCTGCGATCCGGAGTTTCCGCCGCTTGAAATAATCAACGGAATGAAAATAGATAATACAACTGCCTTGGCTATTTCGTCTTCAAAAAATCCCATGGCAATTGCGGTCAACATTTGTGCAACGAATAAAAAGGTTAACCAAACAACACGCTTCCTTACCATCGAAAAAACAGGAATGGTGGGATAAGGTTCTTCCAACGCTTCAACACCTGCGAGTTTGTGGATGTCCTCTGTTGCTTCTTCTTCCGCCACGTCTAATACGTCGTCAACTGTAACAATACCTATCAGCACACCGAAAGCATCTACTACTGGCAAGGCAACCCGGTCATATTTTTTGAATATCTCAACCGCTGTTTCCTGATCATCGGTTACATGAAGGGCGATAAAATTTTCATCCATCAAATCGGCAATTTTTTTATCGAGAGGTGCTAAAAGAATCTCACGTATTTTAATATCGTCTAACAATTTTCCTTTTTCATCAACGACGTATAGAATGTTGAGTGTCTCTTTATCTTCACCATTCTCTCTTATATAAGAAAGAGTTTCGTTCATATCCCAATCGGGTTTAACGGCAAGGTAGTCGGGCGTCATTAACCTGCCCACACTGTCTTCAGGATAACCTAACAGGGTTTTTGCTATTTTTCTTTCTTCAGCAGATAAGAGAGTCATCAGTTGTCTTGCAGCAGAACTCGGCAAATCTTCCAACAATGCTGTACGGTCATCGGGGGACATTTCATTCAGTATCGAAGCCACTTCTTCTTTACCCATTGCCTTAAGCAAATTCATTTGCATGTCAAAGTCTAAGTATTCAAAAGTATCGGTAGCAAGTTCGTTCGAGAGCAGCCTAAAAATTATCGCCTGTTCATTTTCAGGAAGTTCAGAAAGAAGCTCTGCTATATCGGTAGGTGTCCAATCGCTTAATATTTCTTTTAAGGTGCTAAGTTTCCTCTCGTCAATTAATGACTGAATTTCCGGTTGAAGCAATTGGCTTAGCATGTTTACTCCGAATAAATAATTTATAATTTTTGAAGTGTAATGTATAATTTTGAGTTGTGAATTACTATTTATTTTGGGAGGTTGGAGGGTGGAAGTCGGAGGTCGGAGGTCGGAGGTGGGAGGTTGGAAGTTGGAGGGCAGGGATCAGAGGTCGGAAGTCAGAGATCAGGAGTTAGAAAATTTTTAAATTGGAATGATAAAAAAATTTTTCCGATATAAAATTATCTTTATAGCACTCTGCGGGTTAAATTTCCTGGGAATTAATACTTAATAATTTTAATCACCATTTTATATTTAATACCATGTTAAAAATTGTTGTTGATGAAAATATAGCGTACGCTGACGAGGCTTTCTCAAAGTTTGGTACCGTGATGCTAAAACACGGCAGAAAAATTTCTAATGAAATATTAAAAGATGCCGATGTGCTTATTACACGTTCCATTACCGAAGTAAATGAAGAACTGCTAAAAAATATTAGAGTAAAATTTGTTGGAACTGCTACGATCGGCTCTGACCATGTCGACCTGAAATATTTAAATGAAAAAGGTATTGCCTTCACTTCAGCAAAAGGATGTAATGCCGGTGCCGTGGCAGAATACGTTATAGCCGCATTAGCCAAAATTACAAAAGAGAAAGCCCTCTCTCTGAATAATCTTTCGCTCGGAGTAATCGGAGTTGGAAATATCGGTTCAAGAGTGGCACGATTCGGCGAAGCTTTAGGTATGCAAGTGCTGAAAAACGATCCGCCGCTGCAGCGCATTTCAGGCAGAAAAGATTTTCTTCCGCTTGACGAAGTTTTAGAGGCAGACGTTGTAACTCTTCACGTACCGCTTACTCTGTCGGGAGAGGATAATACTTTTCATCTGTTAAATAAGAAAAAATTAAGGGGGTTAAAGGATAATTGTATCCTCATAAATACTTCGCGGGGTGCCGTAATTGATAATACCGCTTTGAACAGGATTATTCCGGAAAAATCTATTACGGCTGTACTTGATGTTTGGGAAGACGAACCATTTATCAACACCGAATTGCTTCGTCACGCTTATATCGCTACACCCCACATTGCCGGTTATTCTCTGGAAGGTAAAGTAAACGGAACTCTAATGATTGCAGAGAGACTAAAAGAATTTTTGATGTCGCATTATCAGGGTGAATACGGCAGCATTCCGGCGGATTGGAAGCCTGCTTTGCCGGCACTGAATAATCCCTATATATATATAGATAAGTACTACTCACAGGAAGATGCGCTGCACACAATTATTAAACAGGTTTACGACATCAAAAAAGATGACAGTGAAATGCGTAAAATGATCGGGCTTCCGCCTGAATCCGCTGCATTAATGTTCGACGGGCTAAGGAAGAATTATCCGTTCAGAAGAGAATTTTTTAATTATATTGTGGAGTTATCCTACGGACAAGGCTTATTAAATCAGTATAACAGACCCGGTAACTCAAGCATAAAGGAATTTTTTCGAAGATTAACTGAAAGTTTGAAAGTGCTGAGGTTTAGGGTAAAGAAATTATGATATTTTTTGATTGATGGTATGAACCATCATAAATCCTCATGATTCTTCGATATGTCATATTTTTATTGACTGATATATTTTCTAGAAATCAGAAAAACCGCGAGCGGGGATATCATTTAAACTTTTTTAATCCATTCAAAATTATTTGATACATCGGATTCTCGTTTCCAACCATGCAGTCAATAGATGCCTTTATAAATTTTGTATCGCCCTCTTCAACTACAAGTGCATTTTTATAATCTATGTAATCGTATCCATTATATGTTGCTATCATATCAAAAAATAACCTTATGATTCTTCCATTAATTTCATAGAATGGGTGGATTGCTATTAGCTCACATATATAATGCGAAATTCTAAGAGCAAATTCTGTTTTTGGTTTTGTTGAATAATCCCTCAAATAATTTTCTGAGGCAAGTCTTTTAAAAATTTCTTTCGATGTCTGTTCAAGGAATTTCACGTGACAAAAAGCTGTATAACCCTTAGAGATATTGATTGTTCTATAATTACCTGCAAAATCATAAAGTTTTTGAAATGTCTTTCTATGTAATTCTTTAAAATAATTTTCATCGAAAATTGTTTTATCAGAAAGGTTCCTGTGAAAAAACTCATAACCTTGTAATAAAAGATATCTTTCTTCTTCTTCAAGTTTTTTTAAGTCACGAATATTGAGTTTGTTTTTGGGAAT
>CAZTDB010000334.1:0-3832 GCA_964612385.1 uncultured Ignavibacteriaceae bacterium | reverse complement strand
CCTTGTTTTAGATTAAATAATTATCAAAACTCATTCAATTATTGTACTTGAATAAATATGATGAAAATTTTTTATCGAAACGAAAAACGATCCTACCCGCAATTAGAATGATATTTTGTTAAATTTAATGAACAAATAATTTAGTTATAGAAGTGATTAATATTTTCTTCCAAAAGCTCGGTAAAAAAACATTAGACTTTTTCGAGGAATTCGGACAGGTCTCTAATCTATTTTTCGGAATTCTCAAAAGCTTCAGGATGATACCGAAGAGCCGGAAATTAATATTGTATCAGATGGAACACATCGGTGTTAATTCACTTCCGCTTGTATTGATTATAGCAATTTTTACCGGTGCTGTTGCAGCCTGGCAGGCAGCTTATCAACTAAAAGGTATTGCTCCTTTATCTTTTTTAGGCGGAGCTACAAGCCGTGCAATTATTACCGAACTTGGACCTGTGCTTACAGGGATTGTTATTGCCGGACGAGTGGGTGCTTCAATTGCGGCTGAATTAGGAACAATGAGAGTAACCGAGCAGATTGATGCTCTCGAAACAATGGGGATAAGTCCGGTTCGGTATTTAGCTATGCCGCGCTTTCTTGCTTCGATTCTTATGCTTCCTTTACTGGTTATCTTTGCAAACGTCATTGCAATAATAGGCGCTTATATAGTCTCGAATTATTTTTTAAATGTTTCGTTTGCTGTCTTTTTTCAATCTGTGAAAAGATTTTTTGTTATGGGTGATTTGATGGCAGGGCTAATTAAGACAATTTTCTTCGGCGCTGTAACTTCACTTTTAGGCTGTCATATAGGCTTTCGCACCGAGGGCGGAGCCGAAGGAGTGGGTTTATCAACTATTAGATCGTTTGTACTTTCGGCTGCACTAATTCTTATTCTCGATTACTTACTTTGGATGCTTTTGTTTTAGCAGCCAATTTTTTACCACCTCGCTTTCACTCTTAAATTGAATGACCATTTATCAAAACCGTCGAATAAATACAACAATTAAGAACTTAAAGTTTGTTAAAGTGTTCAATGAATTCATCTTTAGTTTCAATTGAGAGGAGGTCTTCGATTTTATTTTTGTCTTTAAATTTCCGCACAATTTCTGCGAGCAAACGAAGCTGCAGATCACTCTCGTTTTCAGGGGTAAGAAGCAGAATAATAATTTTAGCCGGAAGCCCGTCAACCGCATCGAAATTTATTCCGTTTTTATTTACTGCAATTGAGGCAATCGGTTTCGTTAGATTAAGTCTTGCGTGGGGAATTGCTAAATAATTTGAAATTCCTGTTGGATTAGTTTCCTCTCTCTCCAAAATTTCTTTGAGTACTCTTTCTTTATCTGATTTAATGTTATTTTCTGTTAAGGAAATTAATTGACGAAGTATTTCATTTTTCTCGTTTGAGCTTGAAAATAAAATCATCTCGGGTGTAATTAAATGTTCAAGACGGTATGATTTTTCCTTTCGAATGAAGTAGCTCATCAGCGGTGCACTGACAATGCTTGTAAACAATGCCATGATTACAAGTCCCACAAATATTTCTTCCTGAATGAGTCCGTACTGAAGTGCGAGCACTCCTAAAATAATTCCCATTGCTCCGCTTGAACACATGCCGAAACCAACCGCTAAAGAATCCTTTTTATCCATTCCACCAATTCTTGCACCCAAGCTGCTGCCTGCAACTTTACCAACAAAAGCCAAAATAAGAATAATTGCAACAATGGTTATATTAAAGCTGGCTATAAAGTTTACTCTTAATCCTATCGAAACGAAAAATAGCGGTGCAAAAATATTGGTTATGAACTGCTGAATTACCAATCTGGTTTCTTCTTTGAGGTGTGCTGAATCTCCTAATGCAATGCCAACTATGAAAGCACCTAAAATTGCATGTACCCCGATGAATTCAGTGAAGGCTGCGCCGAAAAATCCTGCAATCAAAATGAAATTTAAAATCCCGCCGGGGAAAGAGAATTTACTTTGAATTATAGAAATAAATTTATCCGCTATTTTTCTTCCTAAAAGCAAAGTAAAAAAAACAAAGAGCATCACTAATAACAGCGTAACTCCGAAGCTTATTCCTCCGGTGGATGCACCTAACATTCCGAGTATTACTGAAAAAATAAGCCAGCCAATTAAGTCGTTAAGCATTGCCGCAGATATGATGATAAATCCAATTTGCGTTTTGAATATGTTTAAGTCCATCAAAATTTTTGCAATGACAGGAAGAGAAGAAATTGCTATGGCGGTTCCCATAAATAATGCAAAGGCTAAATGCAATTGACCGTTTGGAGGACTTATTACTTGCGGAAATAAATAGATTAGCCCGAATCCTAAGGTGAATGGGAAAATAATTCCCATTAAGCTGGTAGTAACTGCTGTTTTCCTATACCGTAACACGGTAGAGAGATCCACCTCCAGCCCTGATACAAGTAAGAGCAGAACCACAGCTAATGTTGTAATGCCGTCTAAAGCAATTTTCACTTCACTGGTTTGAGGGAACAACCAATTAAAAATGTTAGGGAAGATCATTCCGAAAACGGTAGGTCCTAAAATTATTCCCGCAATAATTTCGCCGATGATGGCAGGCTGTTTAATCTTATTGAACAATTCACCGAACATTTTTGCAAACAGCAGCATCACACCAATACTTAAAAAAAAGATGACAACTTGACCGGAGCTAAGATGCATACTTTTACCTGACGATTAAAAGATTGGACGGAAGCGATTCGAATGAATATTCGTCTTCATGAGGGAACAGCCGGTCGATAAACTTAAATTTTTTAGCAGGAACTGAAACTATAAAAATATCTGCTTTATTTTCTCTTGCATAATTGCTCGTCTCCCATCCTTCTTTTCCGTAAAGGCATTTAGTTTTAATTGGTAAAGGTTTCAAGTTTAATTCCTTCACAAAGATTCTCATCTTTTCTTCTTCTTCTTCCTGCCATTTATTTCTTATAAATTCGGTTTCATCTATTGAGCCTGAGTCTAAAACAGTTGTTGCTAAGCCCGGAATATAAAAATCTCTAAGGATGACAAATTCCTCGCATTCGTCTCTTAAAGCAAAATTGTAAGCCAATCGAACAGTTCTTTCACTCTGAATAGAAAAGTCTGTTGACACATAAAATCTTTTGAAACTTTTAGGATTTTCGGAGGGAGATTTTAAAATCAACACAGATGAAGAAGCCCGGCGCATTATTTTTCTTGCCACGGAACCGACGTAATATTTAAGCATGCTTTCTTTCTCAAGCGCACCTGCTATTAATAAATCAACTCCGGCGTTTGCGCTCTTTTCTAATATTACATTTGCCGGCTCGCCGGTTGACCAAATTATTTCTATCTTGTCCAAATCGTATCCGGCTTGTAATACAATCTGATTTAATTGTTCCTGCTGCTCTGGTTTTTTCTCTCCAACATGAATTAGCACAAGCTCAGTAGAAAATAGCTCTTTCAGCCGTTTTGTTTCTTTTAGCAGGGCTTTTCCCGTAGGGGAGAAGGTAACTGCCAAACCTAATTTCGAAAATATTTGGTTCATTTTATTTTTTGAAATAATTTATAAATTTTAGTTTCGAGAGGCAATTTTGTCCATAATTATTTGAAAGAAAATACTTTAACCGAATTCTAACGGCAGTTATTCAATATAAATATTAGAAAAATTTTAGGGATAAATAAAAATTTCTCTATAAAGATATAAAAATATAATTGATTATAATTTATAAATGTATTATTTTCCGAGTGCTTTGATTCATTAAGTTCTACCCCCCCCTTAATGAATCTTCCCCATGCCCGGTAGCCCTCCACCGGGCAGTATTTTTTTAAACTGTTTTATTTGCAG
>CAZTDB010000333.1:0-3833 GCA_964612385.1 uncultured Ignavibacteriaceae bacterium | reverse complement strand
ATAAATTGACCCGCGCTTAAACCGGTTAACTTTTTCTTTATTCCACTGACAGGAAATTCAACCACCACGTCATATACTTTATCTTCAGTTACACCAAAGTGCGCTTCCTTAGCATCGTTGGAACAGTAGCCAGAGCCGCCGTTAATTTCGCGGCTTCCTATTAAATAATTTTTATCGCCGGCATGTCCGCTTTCGTAAAGAAAAACTTTAGCACCGATAGCATCACGGTTACTTTTCGTTCCTTTTACTTTTACAATTAAGAAATTGTTATTGTTAAGGTTATTAACGAATAGCATGCTGCTTTGGTTGATATAATTTGCAACATAAAGATCTATATCGCCGTCGTTATCAATATCCCCTGCTGAGGTGCCTGTGCTGTAACCGCCTAACTCGGCATTATACAATTCGGTAACCTGAATGAATTTCTGTCCGTCAATATTTTTGTAAAGAATATTTTCACCCACATTAGCCACATATAAATCCAGAAAGCCGTCGTTATCAAAGTCGGCGAAGGAAGCACCGTAGCTAAGCATCGAATCGATTCCGATATGGGATTCAGTTATATCTTCAAACTTAAAATTACCAAGATTTTTATACAGCCTGTTTGAGGTTTTCCTGTTTGTAATGAAAAGATCGAGCGTGCCGTTGTTATCGATATCGGCAAAAACCACAGCATTGCTTTTTGTGTAAGGCTCTCCTTCGATTCCGGCTTCATTTGAAACATCGACAAACTTTACACCTGATTCTTTACTGCTGATATTTTTGTATAATCTATTTACATCCGCCCAATTAACTACACAAAGATCTAACAAACCATCGCCGTCAACATCGGCAAAAGAAGCGCCCATACCGCCGCCAAGACTTTTCAGCCCGCTTTCTTCTGTGATATCGATAAAGTATCCATTTCCATCATTAAGGAAGAGACGATTCGTAGCATTTTCATTCGTAATGAAAAGATCAAGGTCACCATCGTTATCTACATCTCCAAAAATTGCGGCATTAGTACGTTCTACACCTCCTGCGGCGCGGTTTTTTTGATTGCTTACATCTCTAAAAAATCCGCTGCCGTTGTTCAGGAATAATCTGTTCTTTCCATTTAAGGAACAGAGGTAAATATCCTGATCTCCATCATTGTCCACATCTGCTATACTTACTCCTAAATAAAGAGCAGAAGCTTCACCTGATTTCAGGTCTTCCAGCAAACCGGTGATGCTGCGAATTACTGCCTCCTCGCTGAAGATTAAATCCAGAACTATTTTCTCATCCGATTCGATCTCAGAATGATTAACATATAATCTGTTTTGGTCGAAGATACAGACGGCATATAAATCTTTAAGACCATCGCCGTTCAAGTCTTCCATTGCCACGCCGTATTCATCAATGATTTCCTTGCTTAACGGAGCGATTTGTCTTTTGTTAAAACCGGCTGCGGAAAATTCTTTTGCTTGAGTTTGAACCGGGCTGAACCTTAACAGTAAACCATTTTCTCCAGTTATCCATCCTTCATCTTTCGTTGTAAAAACAATGTCAAGTAAATTCTCATTCGTAGGTAGAGAAACCTTTTCCCATCTACCGTCTTTAAAATGAATCACGAATCCATTTCGTCCTATTCCCCAGCCTTCGTTCTCATTCAGCATTAAAATTTTATCGGCTTTGTTGAGCAATTCACAAGATGAGTGGCTAAAAAATTCTTTGCCGTTAAATTGATAGACAGAATTATCTGCTAATACATACCCGCTGCTGATACTGTTAAAAACACAATCGCGAATATTTTTATCTTTTAGATATCCAACCCATTTACCGTTCTCGTATAAGTACAAATAGTCATATCTAATGAAGACCCAGGCTGCATCCAACCCTTCGCCAAAGATAAATTGCACCGCTCCGTTCAGAGAAGGGAAAGAAACACGAATCCACTTTTCTTTGTCGAAATAAGCCAACTCTCTATCGCCGCCTATCCAGCCCGTATGGTCTTCCCTCAGATGCATAGCGCTTATTTGATTAGCAAATGGGTGAGCAACTAATTTCCATGTTTGACCATCGAAGTAATAAAGATCGGATTCGTTGCTGAACTTATTCGAAGCGATCCAAATATTATTACTATCCAGTGCATAGAAGCAATGAAAACCTATCGTTGGCGGCTGTGTGTGATAGTATGCCCAGATATCGCCATCGTAGTTAAGTAAAAATTCTCCGGTAATAAATCCTAAATTGGACGACAACATCCGGATGGAAGTTAAATTGCCTCTGGCAGGAGTTTCAACTCGGATCCAGTTGGAAGTAGAATAATCGTTCTCCGTTGAAGCATCAATTTTTATTTGATCGCTGCAATGCAAGGACAAAATTAGCACAAAGCCAATCGTAGAGAACATAAATAATATTTTACCCCATTTTTTCATATCCGGGTGATAAATTCTTTTTGAAATATAATCAATTTAGATTATTATTTTTATTTTGTTAACGAAATAAATTTTGAATCGACGCCTGTAGATTTAACCTTGCACGAAGAAATGCTTTGGCTAATTAACTTGATTATCAATTATCAATCTCTGTGCTAAAAAAAATCAATTTCATAAAGCATTTTGATTTGAACTTTTTATATTTTTAGGTAGAATTGTAGAGAATTACTACAAACTAACGTTTTTCTTCTCATTAATAAGAATTGAATTTTATCGGCTTTCTAACTTATGAGATTAGCTCTGTCAAATGATTGAATTCGAAAGAATTTAAGTGGATGATTAGCGGCATAATGTTTGAATTTTGGTGTGAACTCATTTTACAGTTACAATACCCAAAATTTGACGATGAGGAGAAATAAATGAAACATGTATTTGTATATTTATTTTTAATAGTGGTAATAGTTGCTTTATTCGGATTTACATATTCAATCGCACAAGAGAAAATTGACGGCAAAAAAGTATTTGTGGATCAAAAATGTAATATGTGCCACACAGTTTCTACAGTAGAAATTACTTCGAAGAAAAAGGATGCAGTAGATTTATCTAAGATGAGCAAAGAATGGTTAACCGATTTCTGGATAAAGTATTTAAACAAAGAAGAAAAGCTAAATGATGCTTTGCATAAAACAGCTTTTAAAGGAAACTATGAAGAATTGAAAGCGCTCATTAATTGGCTGGAGTCCTTAAGCGAGAAGGATGAATCAAATAACGTTATCTCTACAGGAACCAATCAGAAAAAAATATGAAGTTTGGCAGTTTCGGCAACTCCATTAAAAAAACTTTTGGAACATTCTTAATACACATGAAGATTTTGCCTTTTGCATCTGTTTTAATTGTAATGGCAGGGTTGAATGTTCAAATAGTTTTCGGACAAAGCAATGAAGATTGTTTGGCTTGTCATGAAGACAATGAACTTACTATGGAAAAAAACGGGAAGGAGATTTCTATCTATGTTAATCCCGGAGTATTGTCCCGTTCTACTCATAGTAAATTAACCTGCGTAAGCTGCCATACCGGATTTGATCCGGACGATTTACCTCATAAAGAAAATATAACACCTATTGATTGCAAATCATGCCACAAAGATGCGGGAGTTAAGCATCAGTTTCACCCGCAAATGCTGCGTTCTGCGGGTACTAACGGAAGCCGGGATGTTTCCTGTAAAACCTGTCACGGCACACACGATGTAATTTCACCGTCGGCTGCTGGTTCTAAATGGAATAGGAATAACCTTAGCGAGTCTTGCGGAGGCTGTCATAAAGAAATCGGCGAACAGTATGTTCACTCCCAGCATGCAATAGCTTTTAGAGACGGAGTGAAAGGTGCACCAAATTGCTTAACCTGTCATAAACACCAAATTGCACATGTTTCAGC
>CAZTDB010000332.1:0-3839 GCA_964612385.1 uncultured Ignavibacteriaceae bacterium | reverse complement strand
GATGACAGCCGGATTTTTCTTAATTCATCTGGCTACTCATTTGAATTATCATTTGGGTCAAATAAACTATCATCGCCGCTTATTAGCATATTGAATCGTTAAGGCATTTTATGCAGAGTGAAGAGATGACATCTTTTTAGAATCAAAGATGTCATCTCTCCGTAAAGGTTCGAATTACGGTTTTTATCTTTCTATTCCTAACATTTCCATATCTTCAAGCGGAAGGATGGGCATAATCTTACCGTTGTTTTGAAGCCTGAATTTTATGTGCTCAATCAGTTCATCTTTCCGATATTCAATTCCGAATAATTTTGGCATAAACATATTGAAATCGAACAGCGGCGGGGCAGGGTATTCAACCAACTGAAACTCTTTTCCTTTCAAACCTGCTTTTTCTACTGCAATATTTATTGCATCGGATAAACCGCCTAACTTATCAACTAAACCGTTTTCAAGTCCATCGTAACCCGACCAAACTCTTCCCTGCGCTATTGGCTCAATTTTATCGAAAGAAGTGTTTCGACCGGATGCCACTTTCTCCACAAATTCTTTATATAGAATTTTAATCGAATGCTCCATCTTTTTGTTTTCATTCGGTGTTAAATCGCGATCCGGAAGCGGAACACCTATCAGCGGAAAAGTAAATCCGAAACCGAGATCGGCGTGCTCTCCCCGTTTAACGAAATCGGTTGATATGCCTAATTTATCTTTTAAATCCTTATTGTAATACCAGCCTCCTATAACTCCGATTGAGCCTGTGATGGTGTTTGGTGCAGCTACAATGGTATCGGCATACATCGAAAGCCAATAACCTCCGGAAGCAGCTACATACCCCTGCGAAACGATAACAGGTTTCACTCCTTTCGCTTTCTTAATAGCTTCGGCTATTAAATCGCTGGCTAATCCATCGCCGCCGGGTGAATCTACTCTAAGCACAATTGCTTTTACGTTTTTGTTTTTCAGTGCGGCTTCAACGTCTTTTACGAGCTTACGTGCAGTAATTCCTTCGTCCATAGCACAAGCACCTAACGCATAAATAACGGCAACTTCGGGCTTCTTTCCCCAATAATTATCGGCAGGCAAATTTAGCTTTGCTAAAGATGACGCGCCTACAAAAGATTTATTTTCCCCTTCCAATTCTTTTACAATATCTTTTAGAGTATCCCATCTGCCGAGAGTATCCACCAGTTTATACTTTAGCGCATCCTCCGGAAGGAAGATAGCAACTTCATCTATCAGCTTATCAAACTCATCGGGTGTAAAATTTCTTCCGCTGCAAATATCTGATTTGGCAAGACGGTAATAATCGTCAACTAATTTTTGCCGCTGCTCGCGGTCAGCTTCTGTCATTTTTGATTCTGAAAAAGTTTCCATTGCCGATTTGTATTTGAAAAACCTCCACTCCGAGAAACCGATGCCTAACTTATCAAGAATTCCGCTGTAATAAGTTCTGCCTAATAAAAATCCTTCTAAAATAATCATGCCTTGCGGGTCCATTACGATTTTATCTGCTATGGAAGCTAAATGATAAGCGTCAATATTTAGTCTATCGATATAAACTACAATCTTTTTTCCGGTGCTCTTAAATTTGGATAATTTTTCGCGTAATTCCCACAACATCTCTCTGTTGATAACCATTCCGGAAGTATTGATTGCAATTCCTGCAACAGTTCTATCGCGTTTAGCGGCATCAATTTGTTTCAATAAATTTGAGAGTGTGTTTGAGTTATCAAAAAATCTGAATCTTTGATACTTCAATTGACCCAGCAAATTTATATCCACATATTTTTTGCGGGAAGATAATCCGTAGAAGATATTTCTGTCAAAAGCACCTGCACGAATTCCATAAACATTGTATGAATGATTATTCTTATCGTCGAAATAAGATTGTGCAGAAAATCCAAAACTGCCGAAGCTGATTTGAACACCCGCATTGAAATTTTTTGTGTTAAAATATCTTCCTGTTAATCTGATTCCGTCTAACAGTTCAACTGCGGCGCCTGCGCTCCATTTAGCATCGTTTGGATTGCGATTTTTTCTATAAACATAATCACCGAAAAGCGTGATCAGCTCGTTACCGAGCGGTCTTACTCCAAGTTCAACAGCACCTTCGCTGTCGCCCAAAGTAGGAAAGTTTCCTGCCAATCCTATGGAAAAATGTTTAAGCGGTCTGTAAATTATTCCAGCCGTGAACAAATCGCTTCTGTCAAAATAATTTATATCGCCGGTTGACCAGCCGTATCCGATGCCGAAACCGATTTCAGGATTGCCGAATGCCGTTGTTAATTTGTAATCGGTTATTGCTTTGCCTGCGGTTCTGTAATTAACTAATCCGAAACCAAAGTTTGGAACTGCGGCGAATAACCCCCAGTGATTTACTTCATGCCATTTACCGAATTGATCGGACCAGGTAAAAAGCACATCTGGTTTTTCGATAAAGGCTAATACAGCAGGATTATCGTAACCGTAAAGCCCGTATTTCAATACCCCGGGTGGAGTTAAACCAAATTTGTTTTGAGCGTAATAGGAGTAAAAGTCGGATTGTGAAAAGCCTTCTCCAATAAAGATTGAAACAACCGAAAATAAGAAAATTACTTTTTTCATGATTCCTCCGAATTAATAATTTCAGTAAATTGAATAAGCAGCCTCAATGGCTGGAACATTGTGGTTATTCTTAAATATCAAAGTAAAATTTCAAGTGTAAAATATAACAGTAATGAAATATTTTAAACCCGATTATCACTATTTTTAAACCATCAAAATATCAGTTATAAACAATGATTGAAATAAGAAATCTGTATAAGAGTTTCGGCAGCAAGAAGGTTTTGAACGGTATCAATCTGAATATTGAGAAGGGGGAAACTCTTGTAATAATTGGGAAAAGCGGTGAAGGGAAAAGCGTTTTAATTAAGCATGTAGTCGGACTGCTTCAACCGGATGAAGGTTACGTAAAGGTTGAAGGTATTGAGGTGGGCAATTTAAAAGAAAAGGAGCTGTATGAATTGCGGAAAAAATTCGGTTTTTTGTTTCAAGGCTCTGCACTTTTCGATTCAATGACGGTTGAAGAAAATGTAGCTTTACCAATGGTAGAATCGTCGAATGGCTATACTAAAAATGAAGTAGAGAAAGCCGTTTCCGCAAAATTAGAGCTTGTCGGTTTGAGAGATGCGCACAAGCTTAAACCCTCGGAATTATCAGGCGGAATGAAAAAGAGAGCGGCACTTGCACGAGCGCTTATCACTAATCCCGAATACATTTTTTACGATGAACCTACCACCGGTTTGGATCCTATAATGTCCGATTCAATCGATAAGTTGATTAAAGATTTAAGCGATCGATTAGACGTTACGTCGGTGGTTGTTACACACGATATGTACAGCGTAAAAAACGTTGCCGACAAAGTTGCAATGATGCACAACGGTATCATCTACTTCGAGGGTACTATGCAAGAGCTTCTTAAATCGAATGATAAAGTGATTTTAGATTTTATTAAAAGAACAGTACTTTAATTGCTAAATTGTTTAATTGCTGTATTGTTGAATTAAATTTTAGAATTTAAGCAGACGGGAAAATTTTTCTTGAGACTTTATGTTTTAAAGCATTTCCAAGAAATCTTTTTAAAATGATGGGGATAGTCTCTCTTCAATAACATAAAGTCAGCGTAAGAATACCGGTTATTATAGTTACCCGGCAAATAATAAGGATAAACAAAATGAATATATCAATCTCCATTGTTGAAGTAATTCAATTGATGTTAGCTCCCGGCTTAATGATTTCCGCATGCGGGCTGCTGTTACTTGGCATGAACAATAAGTATTCGCTGGTTGTAAATAGAATAC
>CAZTDB010000331.1:0-3850 GCA_964612385.1 uncultured Ignavibacteriaceae bacterium | reverse complement strand
TCTCCATAATGAAAGATGCTTTTAATTTGGAGGAAGACTACATAAACGAACTGCTCGAATTATCGGAGGAGGAAGTAAAGGATAGCGTAAGCATTTATGAATTTACTTCAATTATAAATCAGTACTTTACTGAAGAAGAGAAGTTCGAGCTGTTAAAAGATCTTTGGCGGCTCATTTATGTGGATGACCATTTGCATAAGTACGAGGATATGCTTATAAAGCGTATAGGCGCCACGTTGAACTTAGAGCATCAAAAAATTATCGGCGCAAAGCTGCTTGTAAAGGAAGAAATAGAACAATCGAAAAATAAGTTATAGTTCGCGCAACAACTCGTTTTCAATTGCTTCTGTTATTTGGTTACTCCCGGGTTTAACTTTCGACCGGTATCTTTGAACAATATCACCGTTCTTTGCTATTAGAAATTTTTCAAAATTCCATTTAACATCGCCCACTTCGGTAACGGTGTTATCAGTTAATCTTTCATACAACGGCGATCGGTTAGGTCCGTTCACTTCAATCTTGTTAAATAGCTTAAATGTTACCCCGTAGTTAACGGAACAAAATTCTTTTATTTCTTCGTTTGAGCCTGGCTCCTGTCCGCCAAACTGATTACATGGAAATGCCAGCACTTCGAATCCATTATCTTTATATTGTTCATAAATTTTTTGCAGCTCTGCATATTGAGGAGTATATCCGCATTCGCTTGCAACGTTTACAATAAGCAAAACTTTACCCCTATAGCCGGATAGATTTATTTTATTGTCTTCCATATCTTTGACTGCGATATCGCTTATATTATTGTTCAAATTGTTTTCTCCTGTTTTTATTTCATTTTGTAAAGAGTTATTATTTTTACTGCCGCTGCCGCAAGCAATAAATAATACGAGCATGATTGACGCGGCGAATAAATTTAAATTGATGTTCATTCAAATCTCCTTTTTAATGAAAAGACGGTACTAACTAATGAAAAGCACTGCAAATATGTTCACTGCGAAACATTATATCAATATTATCAGCTTAATAATTGTAGATATTGTGGCAAGTTTGTTCTATTTCAAATATTTCGGATCGGAACTGATAGCTGTCGTTTTTTTTGTTGCATTTTTTTTAGCGGCGATATTAGTGGATAAAGCGGTAAAACAGAAAAGTCATACTGAAAAAAGATATCCGGCAGTGCAAAGTTTAATACTTTTAATCTTTATTGTCTCGGCTTTTTTCTTTTCCTCTGTTTCCGAGACTTTCGAAGAATTATTGAACAGCGGTCAGTCGCTTATCAGTTCGGTATTATTAATCTCGCTGATTAGTTTAACAACACCGGTTAAAAGGAAAGAAAGAATAAATATCTCTTTCATCGCTGCTGCACTTTTGTTCGCGTTTATTTTTTTGTTGAACGGAATTTCGGCAGCAGTGCTGATTCTATACGCACTTTTTAGATACAGAAATAAACCAACAAAGATTTCTTTATTTTTTGTGAGTGTGAGTGTTTTTACAATTATTCTTTATCAAATAATTCCGGTTTCTTATTTAGGCATAGATTTATTGACTCTCCTAAATGCCTTACCCATCTGGATGATATTCGGTTTTGTTATAATAACAATTTATACCGCATGGATGCTCACCGATCAACAGGAGTTATATTTTACTTCAGGAATCTTTCCGTTTCTATTCGCAATAGTCTTCATTCTATACGATTCAAAAAATGAATTCATAAATTCAATTCTAAGCAGCGGCGATTATTTACCGCAGCTTTTCTTCGCAGTTCCGTTTTTTATTTCAGCATTAAAAGATTATGAAGTGGATAGATTCCTCGGAAAGGTGATGACACCATGAAATGGAAACATCAAAATATTTTTAGAAGTGTCTATTTTTATTTTTTGTTTGCCACGCTTTTATTTCATTTATATTTAATGTTAATGACCCTTCAAAGCGATAACCATATATTGAGTGCCGTGCTATTTATTCCTGTTGGAATCTTCGGATACAAGCTGACAAGTGCAATAATGAAATATGTAAATAAATTGCATTAGTTAGATTAAGTAACAAATCTTTTCATTGATATTCATAAAAGAATTCGATAAGTTAAATAAAAAGTTGAGGTACATTTTTTAGAATAGTATCCATAAAGAATTTCAAGCAGAATTTAACCGAATTAACTTAACCAGGAAATGCATCCTCAAAGATTTAGATGGGAGTTCTCTTAATTAAAAAAATCAAATAATAAAAAGATGAGCAAGAAATGAAAAAAGCATTCTTAATTCTTGCCATTGTTAATTTCTTCACTCCAACAATCCTTGGACAATGGATGTGGCAAAATCCGAAGCCAGCTTCAACCGATATGAATCATTTAGTATTTTCGGATAAAAAAACAGGCTGGCTAATTAGCGAACCGGGCTATCTCTTTAAAACGACGGACGGAGGTGAGACTTGGTTCCGAAATTTTATTGAAAAAGATTCCTTGAGCTCGATTTTCTTCATTGATTCACTTAACGGCTGGGCAGTTGGTTATTCCGATCCAATTCTACGTACTACTGATGGTGGAAATAGCTGGATTCATCAATATACACCATTAGAAAATTATGTTGCAAAACGCATATTTTTCCTAAACAATGACGTTGGATGGGTGATCGGGAACTTTAGAGGTATAATGAAGACTACCGACGGGGGAGAGAATTGGAAATTCCATAGTTCAACAGCTTTTTTTTCTTTAAATGACATTAATTTTTTGAATGAAGATGTTGGATGGGCAGTAGGGCAGTACGGAAAATTACTTAAAACAGAGGACAGCGGATTAAGCTGGATTGAATATAATACAGGCTCAACCAATGATCTCTATTCGATTTTTTTTATTGATTCTGCATTTGGCTGGGCTACAGGATACCACTTCGTATTCAGAACAACCAACGGTGGAAATTCCTGGGCTAAGTTCAAACCGTTTTCTTCAGTTAATTATTCAATTTATTTTACGGACAAAATGCAAGGATGGATCGCCGGAGAAAGATATTCACCTCAAATTCATCCCGTTATTTACAAAACCACAGATGGAGGTTATAATTGGACTGAGTGTCTTTCTAAACCGATTTATCAGTATTATTTGTCCTCAATATTTTTTACTGATTCTTTAACCGGTGTTGCTGCAGGAACTAAAGGTTTGATATTTAAAACTACCGATGGAGGAACTAACTGGCTGCCTAAGTCAAAGCATATTGTGGAAGGATTTTCATCAATATTTTTTACAAATGAAAATAAAGGATGGGCTGCAGGAAACGATCTTATTGCAAAGTCTATAGATGGAGGCGATAATTGGGAAATCGATTATCTGGGATTGTCTATTAACCTAAATAAAATACAATTTTTAGATGACAATGTTGGTTGGGCTTTCGGTCAAGGTGCTTCACAAGTCAGTAAGATTTTAATAACGACTGACGGGGGAAATTATTGGAATGATATTTTCTCCGGTTCAATATATGATTTGTTTTTCGTAAATCAAAGTGTAGGGTATTTAAGTACCCGTACTTCAAGAATTTTAAAAACGATCGACGGTGGATTCTCATGGAGTGAAGTAAGTTTTACTGATAAAGCTAGATTCAATTCTGTCTTTTTTATAGATGAGAACAGAGGCTGGGCTGCCGGCACTATCGGAGAATTCCATGCAGGTTATAAAGGTTTTATCAAAGGTACCTTAGATGGCGGACAGAATTGGTTTTTGTTCACAAGCTCTCAGGTTCGTGGTATCTTAAAAATCAAATTTATAAATGAATCGATTGGTTGGGCTTTATCGAATACAGGAATATTAAAATCAACAGACGGAGGACAATCATGGAATTTCTTAAGCTCAGTTGGTGGAAATGAT
>CAZTDB010000330.1:0-3857 GCA_964612385.1 uncultured Ignavibacteriaceae bacterium | reverse complement strand
ATCGGTGAGACGGTAGCTTATCTCCTACAAATTTGGCTTGGCAATAATGGTAAAGTAGATATAACATTAAGCGAGATCGTAACAAACATTGCACACGAATTACGAACACCTACTAACAGCATTATGGGTTTTGCTTCTCTTCTTAATGAGGACAATCTCACTTCCTCTCAAGCAGAATATGTAACTACATTAAAAGAGAGTGCGTTCAATCTACTCTCTTTAATAAACGATTTAATCGACCTGGCAAAAATTGATTCCGGCAGTAATAAAGAAAATTTGACAGTTATAGAAATAAAACATTTTGTTGATGATGTTATTAAATTATTCAAAGATAAGGTCGTCGGTAATCAAATCGAATTTCTAACTCACTTTAGCGATGATCTTCCAGCTCAAGTAAAAATTGATTCTCAAAAGCTCCGATACATTTTGGTAAACTTTATAACCAATTCGCTTAAGTTAACCGATAAAGGAAAGATTACGATTTCAGTAAATCCTGCCGGGCAAAATAAATTGAACATAAAGATTTCCGATACTAGCCCCGGTATTCCAAGCAGTAAGCTAAAAGATTTCTTCAAACCGTTTGCTTTGACTGAGATCGGCTCTAACAAAATATCGGGTTCTACAGGATTAGGATTAATCTTATGTAAAAAATATATCGAACTTCTTGGTGGCAGTATCGATGTTAAGAGCACATTAGGAAAAGGAATTACTTATAATTTCACCACAGGTGCTGAACTCCTTTCAACAATTGAAACCCAGTTAACTGCTTTGCCAAAACCGGGCAGGAAAAACAATGTGCTGGTAGTAGAGGACGACTACGCTACAGCCAGGCTCTTAAGCAACTATCTCAACAAGTGGGGTTATGAACCAACATTAGTAAATTCTGCCGAACAAGCTCTTAAGTCTATAGATAAAGAGGTCTTTCTTGCGGTGTTAATGGATATAGTGCTACCGGATGTAAACGGATTTGAACTGCTGCAGCGAATTCGTGAACACAAAAATTCAAAAAATACCCCTATCATAATTTGTTCTGTCGAAGCCGAACAGCAGAAGGCATTTTTAATGGGGGCAGTTGAATATTTTGTTAAGCCAATAAAATACAAGTATCTTGTTGAAGTGTTAACTAGCTATCGGCTGAAAAAGGATTCTAATATTTTAATTGTGGATGACGATGTTCCTACATTAAATCTAATTAAAGAAGCCGTTGAGCAAGCCGGCTACAATGCAATTGCAGAATCTCACTCCAGTAAAGTTATTAACATGATCGAGAATATGAATCTCGATATTGCTATAATTGATCTGGATATGCCGGAGGTTAACGGTTTCGATTTAATTAAGATGATTAAATCTAAACCACACTTTGCACGTCTGCCGGTCATAATTTATACAGGTAAAGAAAACTATCAAGCTGATCTAAAAAAGATTGACGGCTTATTTGAAGAACTGTTGGAAAAAAGCAGCTCAAATATCGAAGACCTTTCCGAAACAATAAATGCAATGATAAATAGATACGATGAACCGATGCCGCCCGAAGAATTGCCGAAGCATCAAGATGCTGTAAAGATTCTTCTTGTTGAAGATTACAAGCATTCTCAAATCATCGTAACCAGACTACTCAAGAAAAATAATTTTGATACCATCGTAGTTGTTGAAAACGGTGCTGAAGCTTTAGAACAAGTAAAACAGCAAAAATTTGATTTGATCCTAATGGATATGCAAATGCCCGTAATGAACGGATTTGAAGCTACCGAAAAAATACGGAATCTTCCGGAATACAAAGAAATTCCGATTATAGCATTAACCGCCTTCGCTATGAAGGGCGATAAAGAAAAATGCCTTGAAGCTGGTGCAACCGATTATATCCCCAAACCTATCGACAGCCAGGAATTTATAGAAAAAGTAAGATATTATACCGAAGTAAAAGTTGGTCAAAATATTTAGCTTCACAACTTCGAAATTTTTATGTCTGCTTTTATGACTTTCTGCTCTTAAAAATTACTTTGTTAAATTCTTCGGCTAATATTTTTATTGCTATGGGTGAGACTCACTTCTTAATTTCATTATGCTTATTTTTACGCCTCAAATTAAGGATTAGTTGATGAATATAACTCCTCATGTACGATTCGCTCCAAGCCCGACAGGGTATTTGCACGTCGGTGGACTTCGTACTGCCCTCTATAATTTCCTTTTTGCAAGACATAATAGCGGAAAATTTATTCTTAGAATCGAGGATACCGATCGCAGTCGTTTTGTTGAAGGTGCGGTTGAAAATTTAATTTCCACATTACAATGGACTGGTTTAGAATATGACGATGGTCCTGATAAGGGTGGTGAATATGGTCCATACATTCAATCGGAAAGATTGGAGATTTACAGAACACATGCTCAAAAATTAATTAAAGAAGGTAAGGCTTATTACTGCTTCTGTTCACCTGAACGGCTTAACAAGCTGCGGCAGGGACAGCAGAATATAAAAGACCAGTTTAAGTATGATAAGTATTGCCTGACTCTTTCTTCGGATGAAATTCAAAAAAATTTGAGCGAATCAAAACCGTATGTGGTAAGACTGAATGTCCCTCAAAATCAAATTATTGAAATTGACGATATTATTCGCGGCAAGGTTGAATTTAATTCTGATACCATTGATGATCAGGTGCTAATAAAAAGCGATGGATATCCTACTTACCATTTAGCTAACGTCGTTGATGATTATAAGATGTGCATAACACATGTAATCCGCGGCGAAGAGTGGTTATCATCAACTCCGAAACATGTACTTCTTTACAATTTCTTCGGATGGGAGAAACCCGTGTTTGCCCACCTCCCCCTTCTGCTTAATCCCGACCGATCCAAACTAAGCAAGAGACAGGGAGATGTGGCGGTTGAAGATTACCGTTCCAAAGGTTACCTAAAAGAAGCTCTAATTAACTTTGTTGCACTACTTGGCTGGAATGCCGGTGATGATAAAGAATTCTATTACATGAATGAATTGATAGAAAAATTTTCATTAGAACGGGTCAATAAAGCCGGTGCTATTTTTAATATTGAAAAGCTAAACTGGCTGAATGCTGAACATATACGGAATAAAAATTCGGATGAACTTTTACCGGAACTCCGAAAAGCACTAATGAAATCAACTTATGACGAATCTCTTTTTTCCGATTCCTATGTAATAAAAGTTATCGAATCGATGAAAGAGCGAATTACTTTTGTACATGAAATCATAACTAAATGTCCTTATTTCTTTACCGAAGTTGAAAGCTACGACCCTGAAGTTGTAAAGAAAAGATGGGTATCCAATGTATCCGAACATCTTTCGGAGCTTGCGGAGGAATTCTCGAAGTTAACAAATCCGTCGAAGGAAGATTTTGAAGATGCTCTTAAGCGGACTTCGGAAAAATTGAATTTGAGCGTAGGCAAGCTGATTCATCCGCTTAGATTGGCAGTTTCCGGTATGGGTATCGGACCGGGAGTGTACGATATTTTATTCATCATCGGAAAAGAAAAAACTATTGAGAGAATTAAAAAAGCTATTGAAAAATTATCCTGAAAAAATTGTCTATTCGAAGAAGGATTTATAAAATGAATAATTTGGAAAACACAAAAAATTTAAAAGACTCTGCAAAAACAGATTCTAAAAATAAAGAGAATAATTCTGCTAAAGCCGGTAATTTCATTACAGAAATAATTGAGGAAGATTTAAGGACAAAAAAATACGGAGGAAGAGTACATACCCGTTTTCCTCCCGAACCTAACGGCTATTTGCATATCGGTCATGCTAAATCGATCTGTCTAAATTTCGGATTAGCCGAAACCTACGGCGGGCTATGTAATTTAAGGTTCGATGATACGAATCC
>CAZTDB010000329.1:0-3866 GCA_964612385.1 uncultured Ignavibacteriaceae bacterium | reverse complement strand
TTACGGCAAAGTATACCGGTCGTTCCCAAAGATTATTTTCCACAATCTCTTTAACCATAATGTCCTGCACTCTGATTGCTTTAACATTTCCGTATGTAAGCGTGTTTTCCATCTTGAATTTTATTGCTCCTTCATTAATCACAGTCGAGTCGATAAGATTTATTTGCTGGAACAGGTCGCTTCCAAGCTGCTGTTGGATATCCCTTGGAAGGTTGATAGTTACGTCCCGCGGTTCCCATTGAATAGGTCTAATCTGTTCTATCTGTGCATCGGTTAAACGCATCTTTACCGTACCCACATTATAGGGATCGTTATTCTTTAATTGCTTTATATACCAAGGAGTATTAAGCAGACTTAAATTAGCAATTCTCACATCGCGCCTTACTCCTTCAACATCCTGTAAATACCAAAGAGGGAATGTATCATTATCGCCGTTAGTAAACAGAACAGCATTAGGGGCACAGCTTTGAAGAAGATTATATGAATAATCCCAGGGCACCCAATTGTTTGAACGATCATGGGTAAAGTAATTAGCCTGCATCATTTTAACCGGCACAAATATTACACAAAAAGCCAGCGCTCCAATTACAGCAGCGTTCTGGTATGTTTGATTCTTTATTTTTTGTTGCAGGTAATCAACTATTCCGCGCACTGCAATTGCAATCCATATAGAATAAACAAAGAAAGCACCGACGTAAAAGTAATCGCGTTCTCTTGGCTGCGGCTGCTGCTGATTTTGATAGAATGCGGTAAGGTAACCCATTAAAATAAACATTATCATAAAGACGGAAGCCATTTTCCAATCGCGCCGGAAATGATAATAAATTCCGATTAATCCTAAAAGAAAAGGAATGCCTAAGAGGGAATCTTTTACATCGCCGTTAAACCTGATTCCAAATGCTTTGCCGAAGAAGTTTCCAATTGAATTGAACGGAGCTACGTTGGGTCCGGCGTCCTGGTCCCAGCCTTCCCTGCCTGCAGAGTTCCATAACAGGTAGCGTGTCTTCATGTGGTGCATTTGATAAGACCAGAAGAAATCGAGATCGCTGGAGTAGTTGGTATAAACTCCCATTTGATGAGGCTCAGTTGCAAACCTTCTTTTAAATGTTGGAAAGTCGCCATATTGTTCTCTGTTTAGGTAAGAAACGAGTTCGGTAAAGGTATCAGGCTCATTTTCATTCATTGGGGGATTTTGATTAGCCCGAATAATTACCATAGCGAAAGTAGTAAAGCCTATCAAGGTGAAGAAAATTGACATGACAATAAGATGCATAGTAGGCTTTTGATTTTTTACTGCGTAATAAATAAGGTAACCTAAACCGCCGAACATAATTAACAGGAGAAAAATCTCAGTAGTAATATTGTTTCCTGCTATCTTCGTCATAATTTCGGGCAAAAATTTAACGATACCCGGATATGTAAAGAACAACGCTATTCCGCCGATAATTAATGGCATATAAAAAGAATTACGGTTAAACAATTTTTTCCAGAAAGCACCCATAATCAAAACGCTGATGCCTGCAATAATCCATTTAAATTTTGAATCATAAGCTTGATATTCTTCCGGAGACGGAGGCGTAGTAGATTTTTGAGCGGACCACATTGCAACTGCAATAATCAGAATAGCTGCTGCGTGAGCGAGAAAGATGTAAGCAGTCTTTTTTGTAGCCGCCTCATCGGTAATATATTTTCTGAAAAGAATTACCATTACAACCGGTACTATTGCGAGCACGCTCATAAGGTGCACGCCGGTTGATAAACCTATGAGGTATGCGATCATTAGCAGGTATTTTTCATTATCCTTATGATCCGCCCTTTCATGCCAGCGCATCATAAGCCAAACTACAAACGCAAATAAAAATGTACTAAAAGCATAAACTTCTGCCTCAACACCGTTAAACCAGAAAGTATCGCTGAAAGATAACGACAATGCACCGATTGCGGCAGCTAAATAAGTTATTACTGCATCAAACACTGATTTTGGCGTATGTCCGTGGAAGTTTCGGATCAGCTTAACGGCAATCAGGTATAGAAATAAAACAGCAAAGGCGCTTGATAATACTGAAATAAAATTTACCCTGAATGCAATATTTTCGGCAAAGGGAATTATGGAAAAAATTCTTCCCAACATGAGAAAGAATGGGGTGCCGGGGGGATGCGGTACCTGCAAATAATAACTTGCTGCTATGAATTCCCCGCAGTCCCAAAAAGACACCGAAGGCTGAACAGTGAATAGAAATACAAAAAATGAAATAAAGAAAACTGCTGCTGCAAAAATTTTATGGATTAACTTAAAATTCATCAATACCTCAAGTAAAATAAGGTGCAAAAGTTAGTTAGGTAACTGAAATTAAACAATGAAAAAGCAATTATATTTATCCGAACATTGCTTTAATTACTCCCCGTTCGGTTTCTTGAACAAAGCATCAAGTTTGCTTCGGTCAGGGGGTGTATAATATTTATTGTAAAGCTCCTTCAATCTGCGCATTGATATGGTATCGAAATCTTCGTCATCTTTGTCGCGCTTAAGAAACATCTTAAATTCTTCACTTTCCTTCCGGTCAAATTTTCGTTCAAATTTTTTCAGTGCTTCAAGATATTTTTTCTGCTCCCTGAAAGCCATTTTACCTCCCGCAAAATTTTTGGATCTTGCTATGAGTCTTTTAATTTCGTATGTCAAAATAAATAAACTTGATAAGATTAAAAATAAGATCCGTTCTGTTTTTTAAGACGTTTCTGCAATTCTAATTGTTCCTGCAAACAGAATGAAAAAATTCAAATATTATTGCTTTAATAAACCTTTTGGGGTGCTCTCGCAGTTTACTGACAAACAAGGAAGAAAAACCTTAGCCAATTATTGCAAATTGCCTTCTGATATATATCCGGTTGGACGATTAGATTATGACAGTGAAGGATTGTTGATTCTAACTAACGATAAACGGCTTACCGATCAACTTCTCAATCCTCATAATCGTCATGAAAGAGAATACTTAGTTCAGGTTGAAGGTATTCCGAATGAAAAAGATTTAAACAGGCTGAGAGAAGGCATAATGATTGAAAAAAAGAAAACACTTCCCGCAAAAGTTCGTTTATTGAATGAGGTAAATATTTATCCCCGTAATCCGCCGATAAGGGAACGAAAATCAATCCCAACTTCGTGGTTGAGTATTATAATTGTCGAAGGCAGAAATCGCCAGGTTCGCAAAATGACGGCAAAAATCGGCTGCCCAACTTTAAGGTTAATTCGAATAAGAATAAAAAATATCAAATTGGGCAGCCTGAAATCCGGCAGTTTAAGAGAACTAACAAATTCCGAAATACAAAAATTACTGGATTAGATTCTTTAAAATGAAATTTAATTGTATTCTACTGTTAAGCATCCCCGAGTTCTGGGGTGCAATGCGGGCAGCGAATGGCATTTATTGCTATCTTCGATTTACAGTACGGGCATTCCTTAGTTGTAGAAACAGCCGGTACAGGTTCGGGTTGTCTTTGCAACCGGTTAATACCTTTAACCACAATGAAAATAGCAAACGCAATAATTAAAAAGCTTACAAGGTTAGTGATAAATACTCCGTAGCTCATTATTACTGCACCGGCAGACTGAGCATCTGGCAGTGTTGCATAAGGTGCTGCGGCGGAAGTCCCCTCTTTTATTACGATGAATAAATTCGAGAAATCTACGTTACCTAACAGCAAACCGATGGGCGGCATTATTATATCAGCCACTAACGATTTTGCGATTGTACCGAATGCGGCACCAACAGTAATACCGACTGCCATGTCGATTACATTGCCCCGCATGGCAAATTCTTTAAACTCTTTCCACATAATAATTCCCTTTCGAAGTTATTTATTTACACTGG
>CAZTDB010000328.1:0-3873 GCA_964612385.1 uncultured Ignavibacteriaceae bacterium | reverse complement strand
ATTTATGTGTAATCTATGAATTCTTAAGAAGTGTTAGATCCGTCGATCATTTCATAGAACGATTTACCCCACATAAAACGGTCGCGAGCAAATAATTAAATTATTTGAAATAAGAAAGGCTGGATACTTTTTGATATTCAGCCTTTTTTGTTAATATTTTATTCACCCATTGTTTCTATCCACTGGGTCAATCCAGCTTACTGTAATCCAACTCAGAACCGAGCAGACTGTGCGGAATTAAAAACACAATCAGCATTATTAGAGCAGCGCCGACAACATAAGGTTTGGGATTTTTTGCCTTATAAACAGCGGCTGCTGCAAATAACCAGCCTATAAAGGCAATCAAGGTTTTATTGTCAGTTAAGTCATACCCAAAGGGAAAACCTGTCCATAATGCACCAAATGCATAAAGTTGTGTAATCGGACCAAGGATTAAACCACCAATGATGAGAACCGCAATAGTCCAGATCGTATATGTTTTTAATTTCATTTTATCATTAAATATTTCTAATCCTGTACGTGTAGATAACAACATCGCACCAAACATAAAAATAATATGCGGAATTAAAATGAATGACGGAACTGCACCACGGAACCGGATTATAACATTGCCTTTCTCCGGGATTGTAATTGAATTGTTATTATCAACCAAACTAATTTTATATTCCAATTTTCCGGCAGCAGGCTGTAAAGGAAGCGAACCGATTAATTTCCCCTCTTCATTTATCATACCTGCTTCCTGCCAATCATCATCCGTTTTAAATCTTTTCCATAATAAAGTGCCTTTAATTTCATTGCTTTGTGTATTGATAGAAACATCATGGTCTGATTCATCGCCGTGGCTACGGTGAAGTTCATATTCAATGTTCGAATTTCCGAATTTCTGATTACCTGTAATTGGATAAGATGGACCGGTTACACGTTGATAATGTGCGCTTGCAATAGTAATTATGAAGGAAATTATCCAGAAGATGATGCTTTTACTCATACCTTCCCTATTTTTATATGTTTATAATTTTTTCATTAATTGGGCAGGCAAATTTAATTATCGTGGAAATAATTCAGAAATTTTTTAAAAAATCATTTAGATTAACAGACGAATATTAATAACTTACCTTATGCAAAACGCTTGGAATGTTGCCCAACCCGAAGGGTCCCTTTGGAATGGACTCCTTCAAAGGATGATGGAATGTTTGAATTTTGTTTTATAACAATTTTCCTCCAAAGGAGTCCTATGGACATTATTCCAAACATTGCATAACATGAGCTAATAAATTGGAGGAATCAAAGATGACTGCAAATACATTCAGAATAGATCATATAACAAAGGTAGAGCTTTCCCAATTCTCGACAGCCTATACCGGCAGCGAATTCAATAAAAAGAAGGCAAAAAAACTTCTAAATAAGAACATTAAAAAGATGCTTGAGATGCAATCAAAATTATACGCATTCGACAAATATTCTCTCTTAATAATATTTCAAGCAATGGATGCAGCAGGCAAAGACGGTGCAATAAAGCATGTAATGAGTGGATTAAATCCGCAAGGCACTCAGGTGTTCAGCTTTAAAGAGCCATCGGCTGTGGAATTAGACCACGACTATTTATGGCGAATCCATAAATGCGCTCCCGAACGCGGAAGAATTGGCATCTTTAACCGCTCACACTATGAAGAAGTTCTAATCGTCCGTGTTCATAATTTAATTGCCAAACAAAAAATTCCGGATGGACTTATTGATGAAAAAATTTGGCAAAAGCGATTTCGACAAATCAACGATTTCGAAAAACACCTGGTTGAAAACGGTACAATCATTTTAAAGTTCTTTCTTCATCTTTCGAAGGAAGAACAGAAAAGAAGATTTCTTAAAAGAATTGATGACCCGGGTAAAAATTGGAAATTCGCTGAGTCTGATGTAAACGAAAGGCTATATTGGAACGAATACCAAACTGCTTATGAAGATATGATTTCAAATACCGGCACTGAGTATGCCCCGTGGTTTATCGTTCCGGCTGATAATAAGTGGTACACCCGGTTCATTATTTCAGAAGTTATTACTGATACTTTAAGTTCACTTAATATCGATTACCCAAAGCTTGAGGACGAACAACTTAAGAAATTAGAGTATTGCAGGAATTTACTGCTTAGTGAAAATGGTTAAAGAATTTCTTTTACCTTTTCCGGCGGGCGTGCAAGCACTGCTCGATCTCCCGCTTCCACGATTGGTCTTTGAACTAAATCTGGATATTGTACCATTAAATCGATCAGCTCTTCATCGCTGTAAGTTTTAGTTTTTAAATTAAGCTGCTTGTAAATCTTTTCCTTCGTTCTTAAAATTTTAGAGGGCTTTGACTTCATTTTTTTCAGTAATGATCTTAATTTGCTTTTTGAAAATGGTTCTACGTAGTAATTCACTTTTTCGAAATCGATTCCGTTTTCAATCAATAATTTGGAGAGGGATCTGCAGGTTGTGCAAGTTGGTTTTTCATAAACGGTGATCTTTATCATTTTGTGTTCTTACCTTTTATTTTTATTAAAATTTCTCTTTAGAATATATCAGAATCAGATATAAAGAAGCAATAGTTTAGTTAAAATTCAAAATAGTAATCTGTATTGAGTGATTTAATTATACAAAATTGATATATTCAAGTAAGGCTAAATTATTTTATTATGAAGATTTATAATTACCTGATAAACACAATAGAAACCAAAGGGGCGGTCTTTTTGGTTTTGATAGATCCTGATAAATTAAAACGGAGCGAGCTTCCGGCGTTTATATCAAATTGTGAAAAATCCGGTGTTGACGGCTTTTTAATAGGGGGCAGCTTACTTCTGGAAAACGACTTTGAGCAGTACCTTGAAACTCTAAAAACGATTACTAATCTGCCCGCTATTATTTTCCCGGGTGCGGTTACACAGGTAAGTAAATTAGCCGATGCTATGTTATTCTTATCGGTAATCAGCGGGCGAAATCCCGAACACCTTATCGGAAAGCATGTTTTATCGGCACTGTTAATCAAAAAATGTGGAATCGAACCAATTTCAACCGGTTACATAATTGTTGAATCGGGTCAAAGGACAACTGCAGAATATTTCAGCGGAAGCTTTCCAATTCCAAGAAATAAAAACGAGATTGCAGCCGCTACAGCTTTAGCCGGGGAGTACCTCGGGATGAAGCTTATCTATCTTGAAGCAGGTTCAGGTGCCGATTTGACTGTGCCATTTGAAATGGTGAAAGCAG
The DNA here is from genome assembly GCA_964612385.1 of uncultured Ignavibacteriaceae bacterium. GTDB lineage: Bacteria > Bacteroidota > Ignavibacteria > Ignavibacteriales > Ignavibacteriaceae > JAGUYG01. Next base: position 636 of record CAZTDB010000328.1, on the reverse strand, counting down.
TATCATCTGTGTGTCAGGTGCCCGTTATTGTTGGCGGCGGTATTAAGGATCCGAATACTGCAAGAGAGATGGTAAACAACGGAGCTAAAATAATTGTTGTAGGTAACTTTTTTGAAAACAAAAAAAATCATAACATGATTAAGCAGTTTGCTGAAGCTGTGCATGCAAAACTACCGGTAAGTGTATAATTTTAACGAGAAGTAATTTTCGTTACATCTTTCACTTTGAAAGTAAAAATTATTATTTAATTATTTAAATCCATTATGAATAAAACTCATTTTATTATCGACTCACTGGGTGAAAGTTCTCAAACAAAATTAAAAATCCGGGAAGAATGTTTGCAGGATATTTTAAAAGCAGTTGAAATTATTACAAACGCTTATAAGGACAATAAAAAAGTATTACTCTGCGGCAACGGCGGCAGTGCTGCAGATTGCCAGCACATTGCGACAGAATTAATGGTTAGACTAAGTCATCATATTAATAGACCGGCATTGCCCGCAATCGCACTAACTACCGACACTTCAAATTTAACCGCGGGCGGAAACGATATCGGCTTTGAAAATGTTTTTGCAAGAAGTGTTCAGGGATTAGGAAACTCCGGCGATGTTTTAATTGCTATTTCAACAAGCGGCA
>CAZTDB010000327.1:0-3883 GCA_964612385.1 uncultured Ignavibacteriaceae bacterium | reverse complement strand
AAAGAATTATTTTTTTGTTTTATTTCTTTACTTTTTTTAATAATATCAATTTTACCGGTTATTCTGCTTTCGGTTTATAACCGTCAAATAGTTAAACAGAGAACCGAGGCGGCGATCTTTAACGAACTTAATGAAAGAATAACTTATATAGAAAACCATGTTAAAACTCAATTGGCTAAATATGAAAACCGCCGTTTAAACGAAGCATTTAAAAATGCCGAAAAGGAATTGAATATTTTATTCTCGGTTTACGACCAAACCGATCTCGTTTACGACTCAAGAGAAGACTTTGTTAAATCGGGTTTGTTTGACTCGCGCATAAATTCAGATGTTTATTACCAGCTATTTTATTTGAGCTATAGAGAGCATTTAACAAAACAGAAAGTTGAAAATTTCGAGTACGATGCTTTTTATAAGAAGGTAAACATTAATGATAAAAATTTTGTGATCGCCGCTAATAGTGCAGTCAATAAAATTAAACTGCCGTTATCCACTATAGACGTGGATGTTTTTCTGTTTGGTGTGTATGCCTTTGCCACACTTATTATTATTATTCTAAGCACGGTAATGGCAAATAAGTTTTCTTCACCTATAAGACGCTTAACAAAAGCTACTGCTTCTATCGGACACGGAGATTTAAGCGTTGAACTTGAGAATAAAGAAAAAGGCGAACTGCGAGAATTAATTGACGGCTTTAATTCCATGACAAAAGAGCTTCAAAAAAATCAAATTGAATTAGCGCAAATGGAACGTGAAAGTGCATGGAAGGAAATGGCTAAGCAAGTTGCGCATGAAATTAAAAATCCGCTCACTCCGATGAAGCTCTCCATTCAGCAGCTATTGATTGCATATAAAGATAAAAGTAAAGATTTCGAGTCGTTGTTTCAAAAAATAGCTTCAACTGTGCTTAGCCAAATTGATAATTTAAGCCAGATTGCATCTGAATTTTCGGGATTTGCTAAAATGCCCAGCCTTAAATTAGAAGAAGTCGATATTCTCCAGGCAATAAACGATACTGTTAATCTTTTTATTGATGAAAACACTAATATTGAGATTCATGCAAATGTTAACTCATCAAGTACGGAATCAGACCTTTCTCAATTCAGAAGGATGATGATTAATCTTATCCGGAATTCGATTCAAGCCGGCGCGAGGAAAATAATTATTCGTTTAAACGATAATGCGGATTCAATTAAAATTGAAGTAAAAGATAACGGAAACGGCATCGCTCCGGAATTCGTAGAAAAAATATTTGAACCTAATTTTACTACAAAGAAAAAAGGAATGGGATTGGGATTAAGCATGGTCAAACGATTTTTAGATGGAATAAACGGAAGCATCTCGCTTGTGGAAACATCGCAGCACGGCACGACGTTTCGCATTATTATTCCAAAGGCAAAACCAAACAATAAAATAAATCAAAGCTGATGGAAAGATTAACCGCACATCAACAGGCAGCTTTAGATTACAGCCGTCATATTTCCCTTACGGCAAATGCCGGTTCGGGCAAAACCTTCGTGTTGTCTCGAAGATATCTTGAAATAGCATTGAATGAAAATATTCCGCTGAGAAATATTGCCGCAATTACATTCACCGACAAAGCAGCAAGTGAGCTATATAAAAAGATTGCCGAAGTTGTTGATAAAAAATTATCAGCAGAAACCGATAAAGTATTAATAAAGAAACTTCAAAGAATACGGAGACAGCTTGTCTCGGCAAACATTTCAACTATTCACTCATTTTGCATCGATATTTTACGCGAATTCCCTGTTGAAGCAGACCTCGATGCTAATTTCACACCGATCGACGTAATTGTTTCCGGTGAATTAATTGAATTATCGATTGAAGAAGTGATCAAAAAAGCTCTTAAAGGCAGCAGCAGTTCTGATGTGGTGAAATATTTGATACGGGTTTTTGCTTCCAAACGTCTGTTAGCTCGTGAGATTTTCAGAATGATTTCGGTTCACAGGAAAAATGTTATTGCCGTTTCAAATCAAATTTATACTTCATCAGAAGAAGTTATTGCTAAACATTTCAATTCTCTCTTCTGGAAGTATGCTGCTGAAATTCTCGCACCGGCTGAAAAATTAATTTTACCTGCTCTAAAAAAAATTAATGATGCCGTACTTTTTTCAGCAAAGAATGACTCCATAGCACAACAAGCTGCCGTATTACTTAGTGCTTTTGATTCATTAAAGAATGATACACAATCGTATCTCGATTCTCTTAAAAAATTGGGTGAGCTGATTCTAACCAAATCGAACACAATAAAGAAGCAAGATTATTTAGGGGATAAAGCTTCCAGAGAAAAGCTATCGGAGGAAATTTTTCTTGTTGAAAATTTTTTCCAGGAAATTAAAGATATTAATTACCCTGAAGATTCGGCAAAGGTTGAACGCGAGCTCGCTCATTTCGGAAAGCAGATGCTGGCATTATTCAACGAAGCATTGAATTTGTATGAAGAAAAGAAACGCGAAAACGGTTATTTAGATTATGAAGATATTCTTCTTCATACGCAAAAGCTATTAGTTAACGAGAACGTTAAGGCAGCGTTGAATGAAAAGTATAAATACATTATGATAGATGAGTATCAGGATACAAATGAGCTGCAATACCGGATTTTTATCCCAATTGTTGATTACCTGAGAAAAAATAATCTTTTTGTAGTGGGCGATGAGAAGCAAAGCATTTATATGTTTCGCGATGCTGAGCTTGAAGTATTTGACAAAACAAAAAAAGATATAAAGGAAGTCTCTGGTACCGGCAGCTTGCTGGTTCTGCCGGATACTTTCAGGATGTCACCGGAAATATGTTTGTTTACTAATGTAATCTTCAAACGTTTATTTGCATATCCTCAAAAGCTGTATAATGAAGTTGAGTATTCGGAAATAGTTTGTGCAAGAAGCGAAACCAAACTCAGCCGGATAGAATTGTTAATTGCAGAAGAAGAAAACGAAAATTCAACTTTTGCCGAAGCCTCACTTGTGTCAAAAAGGATACTCAAACTAATTACCGAAGAAACGCAAGCAAGCAGCTTAAGCTGGAGTGATATTGCAATACTTTGCCGTAAACGAAAAAATTTTTCTGAGCTTGAAAAAGCCTTTACAAAATATAAAATACCTTATTCAATTTTAGGGGGTAAGGGTTTTTATCAGCGTCAGTCAATTTATGATATTTATAATTACTTTGCCTTTTTGTTAGAACCTGCTAACGAATCCGCTTTGGTTGGTGTATTGCGTTCACCATTCTTTTCGATATCCGATTCCGCATTGTTTGAAGTATCATTGGCTGAGGGATTTAACTTTTGGGAAAAGGTTAAGAATTATAGTAAAAGCAATTCACATTTAGCTTCTGCTGTTTCATTCTTATCGGAAAATATAAAAATTGCAAATAGCACCGAGATTCCTGTCTTGATGAGAAAAATTCTTTCCGAAACCGGTTTTCTATCCGTCATTGCTTCTAAGCCGAATGGCGAACAGGAGCTTGCAAATATAGATAAGCTTGTTAAAGTTGCGATTCGTTTTGGCTCGCAGGGTTATAAAACTTTATACGACTTTGTCAACTATTTGCGCGAGTCAATTAAAGAAACCGATGACGAAGCACAAGCTGCTATTGCCGACGAATCTAATTCAGTGAAAATTATGACCCTTCATCAAGCAAAAGGATTAGAATATAAAGCAGTTTTTCTATATAAATGCAATGAGACTTCTCCGGTTGACTCAATACAGTCGAAGCGGATTGCAATAGATAAACAAATGGGTATTCTCACAAAAGTTCCTATCGAAGGAAATTATTTTGGCGATTACCATGATGCACCAATAAACAAGCTGTATAATTTTAAATATTTCAAAAGTTTCTGGAGATTTTCGTCAAAAAGAAGCTA
>CAZTDB010000326.1:0-3938 GCA_964612385.1 uncultured Ignavibacteriaceae bacterium | reverse complement strand
ATCATGTACTCGGATGATTTATACATTTGGGATACAAAAAGCTTGCTAATGAAACCCAGATATCCCTGGGAGTTTGTGCAAATCGGAAACTGCGGAGCGCCCATTGAAACGGAAGCAGGCTGGCTGCTGCTTACCCACGGTGTAGGGCAAATGCGTAAGTATTCAATCGGCGCGGCTTTGTTAGATTTAAATGATCCTCAAAAAGTTATCGGAAGATTAAAAGAACCGCTGTTAAGCCCAAATGAAGACGAAAGGGAAGGATATGTTCCAAACGTAGTTTATAGCTGCGGGGGGCAAATCCACAACGGAGAGCTTATTATACCTTATGCAATGTCCGATTATTCAAGCTCCTTTGCAACAGTTAATGTAAATGAGTTGATTGATGCGATATTGAAAATTAGAGCATAGTTCAATAGTAATAAATGATAAGAAAGATGATGGGAATTAAAACGCCTAATGCTGTTAACCAGGCTCCTCTTCCTTTGATGCCATTCTTGCCTTTAATCATAAACAATCCGCTGATGGCGAGAAAAGCAAGAACTATTGCGAAGAGATCGGCAACGTAAGTCCAAACTTTTTTGGGTGCGTTCAGGTGTAAAAAATTTGTCTCGCGAATAACTGCTCTGCTTTTAACTTTTTCTTGAGTTACTTCTCCGGTTTTAATATTTACAGAAATGGTGTTCCCTTCTACAAAAATGTCCAATGTATTCGGATCGGGACGGAAGCTGTTTTTAAGTTTACCTGTTTCCCCTAATTGCTCAAGAATACTAATTATTGTTGTTTCTTTACGTACAAGGCTGTCGGGTATTGGTTCAATTTGTGCGGTTGATTTTTCAATAACATAATTCGGATTCCAATCCTCAACATGATTAACTGCTACACCGGAGATTGCATAAATAACAGTCAATCCGGCTGCCAGGTATCCTATATCCCTATGTAAAATCCTAAGCCACTTTCTCCATTTCATAAATCAATTCCGTATAAGTTGAAAAAAAGGGGTGCCGGTTTTATTCAGCACCCCCGTATATAAATACTTAAATTTATTTTTATTTAACTATAGCCCCAAGTCCCTTAATCTGATAAAGCGTAACCGGTCCGGTTACAGATTCGGGATCGAATTTCTTCCCGTACTCTTCGGCTTCATGTTCGGCATGTTTTTGTGCGTCTTCTTTGCTTAGCTTAATTTCATAAACTTCACCTTCAACAACTGCTGTTTTGCCTTTTAATTCCATAGGGAAAACAATTTCGCCGTCATTCACCTTAACTTTTATTTTTTGGAATTCTTTGTCGCTGGAAATTTCAATCCAGCAGCCGCGCTTACTGCAAACATCTACTACCGTTCCTTCAACGCGGACTTTCTTCCCAACAAACTCTTCGGGACTTTCAAGTATATCCGAAACTTTAGTATTCTCTTTTAAAGATACTCCCTTGCCGTACTTTTTACCGCTTTCTGCATAAGCAGTTGAAGCTATAAAAGCAAAAGCAAACAAGATTAAAACGAATTGTTTCATAATATTTTCCTTTAATATATAGTTGATGAATTTTCGCAATTAACAAAAGTTGCCCTTTATTTAATTACACATGAAAGCTCTTTCGGTACTATGCGGATTAAAAAAATTTTCAGAATTAAAATTACCTTGCTGTAGAGACTAATTGCCCTTTTGATGAATTTTTCTGTCGGAAATATATTCAATTAAGAAGATTTTTCAAGGGAAATAAGAGTGATTTAACTGTAGAACTCTTCTACAATAATTTCTGCTGAAAACCAAAGGAAAGGCTATGATTGGCTGATTCTGCTTCTCCTTTAAATTATCACCGTTCGGTCCGGCTAAGATATAAAACCAAAACTGCCACAATGAAGCTCACGATTGAAGTTAAATAAAATGGAACAGCCGACCCAAACAAATCCCACAAAACTCCGGCTAAAAAGGAACCGATAAGTACGGCGAAACTTGAAAACATGGTCAATATTCCTATTGCCGTTCCTCTTTGATGATCTTCGATTAAATCGGAAATCCAAGCCTTTAACACTCCTTCGGTTAATGCGGCATAAATTCCGTAGAGTGCGAACAAAATCCATGTTAGAATAGATGAACCGGATGAGGCAAACCCAAAATAAACGAAAGAATAAATAAATAAACCGATTACAAAAAGATTCTTCTTTCCGAATTTATCGGCAGCCAATCCGGCGGGATAAGAAGAAACAGCATAAACAAAATTATAAAATACATATCCCATTATAGCCAGCGTATCCGATCTTGATATTTCGCGTGATTTAAGAATTAAAAAAACATCGCTGCTGTTTACAAGAGAAAATATTGTAATAAGCACAAGAAGAATTTTATACTGCTTTGGTGCTTCCTTAATAAATACTAACGAGAAAATGCTTTTTGAGCCTGCCGAAGCTTCAATCTTTTTATCTTTAATCGTTAAGGTGAAAGCAACGGCAGCAAGTGAGGGAACAAATGCTAAAATAAAAATAAGCTGATAGTTATAGTCAAACATATTAAGAAGCAGTATTGCTAATAATGGTCCTGCAACTGCCCCGACAGTATCCATTGCTCTGTGAAAGCCGAATATGGCACCACTGTTATTTTCGGAATAACTTGCTAACAATGCATCGCGCGGCGCAGTGCGAATTCCTTTTCCGATTCTATCGGTTACTCTTGCACCCAACACTGCTGCAACGGAAGGAAAGATCCCCGGCAGCGGTTTTGATAATGCCGATAATGTATATCCGGCTGAAACAAAGACTGAGCGCTTGCGAATTTTATCCGATAGAATCCCAAAGTAACCCTTTAACAATCCGGCGGTTATTTCAGCAAACCCTTCAATTAATCCTACCACTGCCATCGAAGCGCCTAGCACGGTAGATAAAAATATCGGCGTAACTGGATATAACATCTCGCTTGCCATATCGGTGAATAGACTGACGATGCTCAGATACAAAACTTGACGGGGTATCTTTTTCATTGTTAAAAAATTAGGTTTATAATCAAAGGTAAAATTAGGAAAGCAAGGGGAAAATAGTTATCTGCAATTAAAACTTATTAAAAAAAAAAGACACTAATTACACGAATTATAACTAATCTAATTTTAATATTTGTGAAAATTAGTGTAATACGTGTCTGATTCATTGAAAAGAAGTAATTCTAATCAACGTCACCAATCCAGTGGGCGGAGTTGGTTAAGCTGTCGATTAATTTTTCAAGCTGTATAAGTTTCTCCGGTGCACCGTAGTAATTAACCACACGCTTTGATCTGTCTCCGATTGAAATTGAGGTTATTGTTGTCGGCAAATCCGTAACGTTAGCAGTGTATTCGTCTTCTAAAGAGAAGTAGTCAATCTCATAGAATGCGTCGACTAATTTTTTCAAATCTTCACGGGAAATTGTCGATTCAACTTCACCTTTAACTTTAACAAAATCCCTTCCTTCGTAAAAAACCGAACCGTCTCCTTTTATGCGTAAAAAATAAGCGGGACAGGTTCCGAAGCAGACGGTTCTCTCCAATGTTATTACAACATCCTTGATGTCGTTAATAATTTCTCTTTCGGAAGAACATGAAAGAGAAATTAGTATAATAATAAGTCCTATAGAAATAGATATTCTCATAAAAATTGTTCGGCACAGATTTTCAATCCGTGCCGCAATAAAAATGTTAGGCATAACAAATTATTTTGCCAGAAGCATCTTCTTGCTCGAAGTAAACTCTCCGGCTTTGATTGAATAAATGTAAACCCCGGAAGCTAAGTTTGATGCGTCTCCAGCAGTGCCTACTGAAAAATTAACGGAATGATACCCTGCTTCTTTAAATTCATTTACCAATACTTTAACCTCTCTGCCGAGTATATCAAAAACCTTTAAAGTAACATGGCTTGCTTTTGGTAATTGGTAATTTATTACAGTAGCAGGATTAAAAGGATTGGGGTAGTTTTG
>CAZTDB010000325.1:0-3950 GCA_964612385.1 uncultured Ignavibacteriaceae bacterium | reverse complement strand
TGTCTCTTCCGGAAGACCCATGAAATGAAATACTACACTTTCTGGTTTTAGATTGAAATACATATAAATCTCCGAACGGCGCTGGTGATTATGTACAGGCATTGTATTCCAAACACTCCCTTCTGCAAGCTCCGTTAATCCCATTACAAGCTGGCAGCTTTTTATTCCATCAGGATGAATGTATTTGTAAATTGTTCTCTGATTCGAATCCTTTAAGCTGCCGAGATGAATGGATGCAGCATCGGAAAATTTTGCATGTGCAGCCGGATATTCTTTATGTGCTGGATAACTTACAAAATAATATTTCGCAGGGTCGTTTTTATCTTTACTTTTGAACTCAAACTCTTTTGCTCCCCTTCCGATGTAAAGCGCATCTTTATGAGTCATCGAGTATTCTTTATCGTCAATATTAATTGAGCCTTCGCCGCCGATATTAATAACACCAATTTCTCGTCGCTGTGCAAAATAATCGGCCGCCATTTCCTTTTTACTGGCTTCCAGCTTTAAGCTTTTATTAACCGGAACTGCAGAACCTGTTATCGATCTATCAATATCCGAATAAACAAGGTATATTTCATCCGTTTTAAATAATTTGTCAATCAGAAACTCTTCCCGCAGTTCTTCAGTATCCATCTTTTTAAAGCCTGTAAAATTCGGCGAATATCTTACATCCATTCGTACTCTCCTTTTACTTAAGTGTTATTTTAAAAGAATCATTTTTTTTGTATCGATGAAATCTCCTGCAATAATCTGATAATAATAAACACCGTTCGGCAATTCCTTAGCAGAAAAATTAACTTCATATTTTCCGGCAGGTTTTCTTTCATTTATAAGTGTAGCAATTTCTTTTCCTAGTACATCATAAACTTTTAATGAAACTATTGACTGCTTTCCGATGACAAATGACAATTTAGTTGTCGGATTAAACGGATTCGGATAATTCTGTCTCAAAGAAAATTCAGTAGAAAAATTGATATCTGCATTTATGACATTCGAATACGTAAACTGTCCGTCAAAATCTATTTGCTTTAAACGATAAGAATAAGAACCTGAGTTTACATTTTCATCGATGAATGAATAAGACATTTTCTCGGTTGATGTACCCGCACCCGGTACAAATCCGATTTTAATCCAACCCTCAACATCATTTATGTCCTGATGGAGCGTATTCCGGATGCTTTCAGAAGAAGCCCGTTCGACTTCAAAACCAAAGTTGTTTTTTTCCGATGCTGTTGTCCACTTAAGTTCAACTTTATTTCCCGATATAGCCGCAGCAAATGATGTTAATTCCACAGGAATAGAGTTGGTCGTTGTGCCATCAGCCCTGGCAAGTGCAGCAAAAAAACTTGTTCCTGTATTTACGGCAATAACCGGGTCGAGTGAATCACTCTCAATAGTTGTAGGCGTATTTGTGAGATCTGTTAGATGGTCCGAAGGTCCTATATTAATCCATGTTGCTCTATTATCTACGGAAACAGCAACACGTAAATCCGTGTTTCCGGAGTTAACACCATCACCTGTAGTATAACTTGGACCGGCTTTATAAATAGGCATAGAAGCCGCCGAGCCTGCATTTTGCAAATATCCAATCTCATAATAATTGTTTTCAGAGACTTTATCTATTCCGCCTGTAAAAGTGCTGCTGCCTGTATTAGCATCTCCTGATAGCAGTGTTGCCCAAACATAATGCCCGGTAGCATTTGATGGGGCATTAAAATTGAGAGTTACTGGTCTGTAATTTGTCCCATCGCCAATCTGGAAAACAGTTTCCACATTACCGCCGCTGTTAGAAATTCCGCGTCCTAATATTCCATTAAAATGACTTGAATTGGAACCGTCAACAACACCGAAAGATCCTGTCCTTAAAAGAACCCAATGATTTGATCCGGTTTCAACTATTCCTGATGTAAGTACCAGGGTATCGGGACCATTCGAAGAATTATTACTTTGGTATAAAGTTCCCGAATTCAAAATAACTTTTGCTCCGCCGGTTTTATTAATCTCAACAGAATTAAACTCTTCCGTATTAGAAGTATAGGTGGTTAATGCAAGACTAATAGTGCTATTAGATGAACCCGAAAAAACAACTCTGGCTGTAGCAAGATTTGCACCTGAACTTTGGCGCATATCAAACCTTCCACCTGAGTTTACCGTTAAATCCTTTTTTAGCTCAATCGTCTGAAAATATTGATCCGATGATGGAGTTGAACTTGCAGCCTGCACTCTGCCGTTTGATTCCACTATCAAATTACCATTTACCCGAATACTCAACCCATCGGTTAAGGCAAAGTAAAGTCTTCCTCCATCTGCGACGGTAAGATTGTTGCATTCTGCATCAACAATATCTACAGTTACCGTATTAGCAATTATAACATCATCGTTTGCGGCAGGTACAATCCCGCCAACCCAGGTAGCTCCGTTAGACCAATTACCAGAGCTTGTTGAGGATATTTGTGCATAGTTAAAGGATGTAATTGCCAAAAAAGTAAAAAAGAACAAAAATAGTCTAGCTGCTTTCATAGCCGCCTCCTGCTTAATGTTTAATGAATCATTAAATAATGCATCGTGCATATTTTTATCATCTAAAGGTTTCCCAATCTATAAATGTTTACGTTGAAAAACCCTTAGACTTACATTTTTTTAAAGATTAGATCATCTCATGCTATTTTACCATAAGCATTTTATTTCGCTGCATGAATGAATTAACTTTTCCAAAGGATCCTACGGATAATTCGTAAAAATAAATTCCGCTGCCTAAGTCAGACATATTAACCATTTGATCGTAAATGCCGGGCTGCTTTATTTCTTCAACTACTGTCATCACTTCATTGCCGAGTATATCATAAATCTTAAGTGAAACAAATCCTTCTTCGGCAATATGGTATCTTATAATTGTAGCAGGATTAAAAGGATTTGGAAAATTTTGTTCAAGGAAATATTTATCAGGCATTACAAGACTTAGATTAACAACGTGCGAATATGAGAAAGAACCATCAAAGTCAATCTGCTTTAATCGATAGGAGTATTTAGTTCCTGAACTTATTTCCATATCGACAAATGAATATACTCTTTTTTCTGTGGTTGTACCTGCTCCGGGAACAAATCCAATTGCCTTAAATGTTTCGTCGTTAGTACTTCTTTCTATTTCAAAACCGGAATTGTTAGTTTCGGTTGCAGTTACCCACTTTAGTTCAACAATAGCATCTGCCAGCGAACAGGAAAACGAAGTAAGTTCAACCGGAATTGAGTTAGTCGAGGTTCCGCTTTTGCGTGCAATTGCAACCTGATAAACAGCTTGTGAGCTGAAAGGAAGCGTAGTCTCTAAAGAATCGGAACGAATGGATGTAGGCGAATCGGTTAATTCGGTAGTATGAGTATCGCTAGGTCCTATGCCATTCCAGGTTAACATATTATCCGAAGAATAACCTACACGCAAATCAGTATTTCCGGCACTGACTCCGTCGTCAGCACGATAGCTTGGCTCTAAAGCCCATATCGTCAAATTGTTGTTAGAGACATTTTTAAATTCATAATACCGGATTGCAGAAACTTTATCAATATCGCCTGTATAGGATGTTGTAGCTGCATTAGCATCTTCTTCAATTAATTTACCGAGTACTCCTGAATTACTAACGCTGGTTTTAAAGTAAATCCCAACGGGTCTATACACGCCCTTAGCGCCTAACTGATATATTCTCGATGGTGAGCCGCTTGCCATGTATCGAACTAAGTTTCCATCTACATAGCTTGTTGGACCGCCGCCTTGAACTCCTGCTGCCATGCTGCTTGATCTCACATGAAGTTCGAACTCTCCTGTTTCGACAATACCATTGGTTAATTGCAATATGGCAGGTGCTGTTGTGCTGTTATTATTCATAGTGAAGTTACTAAGAAGAATTACTTTTGCACCGCCGGATTTATCAACTGTAACAGCATTAATATCATGTGAC
>CAZTDB010000324.1:0-3952 GCA_964612385.1 uncultured Ignavibacteriaceae bacterium | reverse complement strand
CGGGCTTCGGGAAGAAGTCCTTGAAGCAATGATTCAAGAAAAGCTTGCTTTTGCACAGGCAAATCTCGATTCAATAGTAGTTTCGGATGATGAAGTTGATTCGAGGCTCGACTATCAAATCGATGTATTTAAGCAGCGCTACGGCTCCGAAGCCAGAATCGAAGAAATTTACGGAATGAGTATAAGCCGGATTAAAAAAGAATTAAGAGACGACGTTTACAAACAATTAATGACTCAGCGATTCAAGCAGCAAAAGTTCGGCTTTATTGAAGCTGGCAGAAGAGAGGTTGAAGAGTTTTTCTATACTTACCGGGACAGCTTGGGAATCATTCCTGAAAAAGTAAAAATATATCACATCTTCAGAAATCCTAAGGCTACTGAAGAAATAAAAAAGAAATTTTATAATACCGCAGCGGCAATCTTAGACTCTATTAAAGCCGGTGCCGATTTTGCTGAGATGGCTAAAAAATATTCAGAAGATCCAGGCAGTGCAATCCACGGCGGCGATCTCGGCTTTGTTCAAAGAGGAGTATTCTATCCCGAATTTGAATCTGCTGCCTTCGCTCTCGAAGTCGGAGAAATTTCCGGCATTGTTGAATCGCCTGTGGGTTATCATATCATTCAACTGCTTGAGAAGAGAGGCGATGCAATCAAGACAAGACATATATTAATTAAAATCAAAGGAGATGAAACTGCCGATCTCAATACAATAGAATTTTTGTCGGATGTGAGGGACAGTATTGTAAGGGGATTGGGAACATTTTCCGGTTATGCAAAGAAATATAGTGAAGATAATGAAAGCAAACCTTTTGGCGGTGAGCTTGGCAGCTTTTACTTAAATCAGCTTGATAAAAATCTTCTCGATATCGTATCGAAGTTAAAAGAAGGTGAAATCAGCTTTCCTAGAAGAATTGAATATGGTCCCGACGTTTACGGTTATCATATTGTTTATCTCGAAAAAAGAATTCCGCAGCACCAGGCAAGTCTTGAAATGGATTATGCCGAATTAAAGAGATTAGCCGATGAGGTTAAACGTCAGAAACATTACGAGGAATGGATAGAAGAAATAAAAAGTAAAATTTTTTGGGAAGTACGATTGTAGAAACACAATCGAATTATTAAAGAAGGAATAAACATAAATTGAAAAATCAATCAGCAGTTAACGACGATGTTCAATTAGTGGAGCATCTTCATCTGACGGTAAATAAAATAAAAGAGGAAATAGGAAAAGTTATTATCGGTCAGGATGCGATTATTGATCAACTCTTGATTTCATTATTCTCAAGGGGGCATTGCTTATTGGTTGGAGTTCCCGGATTGGCAAAAACACTTTTAATAAAAACTCTTGCCGAAGTAATGGATTTAAAATTCAGCCGGATTCAATTTACTCCCGATCTTATGCCAAGCGATATAACAGGAACGGAGATTATTGAAGAAGATGCGGTTACAAAGAAACGAACTTTCAGATTTATTCCCGGGCCCGTTTTCGCAAATGTTATTCTTGCCGATGAGATAAACAGAACGCCGCCTAAAACTCAGGCAGCATTACTTGAAGCTATGCAGGAACATAAAGTAACTGCAGCCGGTGTTTCTTACACTTTAGATGAACCGTTTTTTGTATTAGCCACGCAAAATCCTATTGAGCAGGAAGGGACTTATCCTCTTCCCGAAGCACAGTTGGATAGATTCATGTTCAGCCTTTGGTTGGATTATCCTTCCTTTAAAGAAGAAGTTAAAATAGTTCAATCGACAACCAGCCAATACAATCCTCAGCTATCAAAAATTATTTCGGCTGCCGAATTAATCAGCTTTCAAGATTTGGTTCGAAAAGTTCCGGTTGCTGAAAATGTTATTGAATATGCCGTAACAGCAGCAAACAAAACAAGACCTGTAAACGGAACAGCTTCCGATTCTGTAAAAAATTGGATTAGCTGGGGCGCCGGACCAAGAGCATCGCAGTATTTAATACTTGCTGCAAAAACACGTTCAGTAATAGATGGCAGATTCACACCCAATATTGATGATGTTAGATTTGCAATGCTGCCTGTTCTCAGGCACCGCATCATTACTAATTTTACCGCTGAAGCAGAAGGCGTAACATCGGTGGATGTGATAAATAAGCTGATGGGGGAAATTTAAAACTCATCTGATTGTTCCTCAGCGGAATAAATGACTAACTGCTTATGAATCTATTGAATGAACACATGATTAACTGATTGGGTGTTGAAAATCTGTGAGATGACTATCAGCAATATTTAGCAGAATTAGAGCTAAAGCCTCGCTATTCTGTAATTCTTAAAAGCAAAATAAATTTCTTTTGTAGCAGTACGAACTACCGTTGCGGTTGGTACGGCAAGCAGCATTCCAAGTATTCCAAATAACTGACTGCCGCTTATAATTAGCAGTATAATTATAATCGGATGCATATCAACACTTTTTGAAAAAACATACGGCTGAACGAAGCCGTTGTCTAAAGTATAAACCACCGCTATCAGAATTATTATGAAGGGTACGTGGGAAAAATCCCCGAATTGAATTAATGAAACAAACAGCGCCGGTATTCCGCCGATTACCGGACCGAAATAAGGAACCAAATGACCCAAACCGGCAATCACTCCAAGCGGAAGCGCGTTTTCGATTCCGATAAGATAAAAACCCAATCCGCATGCAACTCCAACAAATGCCGCATCGAAAATCCAGCCGCGTACAAACCTGCCTAATTGTATGCTTACTTTCTTCAGAATCCAGTACGACATTTCGAAGTATTTATTGGGCATAACATTTAAAATACCCCGCATAATTTTTTTGCTGTCCTTCAACAAGAAGAATGATAAGAAAGGAACAATTACAACAATAGCAACAACTGAAACGATACTTGACAGCACGGCTGCAATTTTATCGAATGAATTAATTATTTGAGATGATATAAATTCTTCTACTCTTTTCGATAATTCGCCGACGGTAAAAAATGGAAGGTAACTATATATTTCTCTTTCTATTTGCTCTAACTGATCGTGTAAGGAATATACATGAAGCGATTCTATAAGCTGATTCATTTGATAAATAAATTTGGGAATCAACACAGAAAGAGAGAAGTAAAACAGAAAACCAATCGCTACAAATATCATCAGCGTTGATGATAGCCTGTTAAATCCTTCTTCCTCAAGCTTTCGGACAAATGGCTCAAAGATGAAGGCAAATAAAATTGCAACAGCTAGGATTATAACAATATCGGAAAGGAGATAAAGAACGTAAAAAAGGAGCGCAAGTACTAAAGTCCAACCGAGATACCTGGATATTTTTTTAATTGCTGCGTCTGTCATTTTGTTCTAAGCTGTGTTAATCTAATAATAAAGTGAAGTTAATTTACTGCTTCAACCCTTCTGATTTCAGGCACCTGTCTTAGTAAAGATCTTTCTATACCGGCACGGAGTGTCATTTGAGACATGGGGCAAACATCGCAGGCACCGGTTAGTTTTACTTTCACAATTCCGTCCTCTGTTATTTCAACAAGCTCAACATCTCCATCATCGGCTTGCAAATACGGTCTTATCGAATCTAATACTTTAAGGATTTTTTCTTCCATGATTTAATGATTATCCAATCTTAGATAGAATAGTTATGTATGTTAAACCTAATTAAACTAATCGTCTTCTCCAAGAATAATTTCAACTTTAGAAGATGCATTTAAATTGGAGAGATGAATTTGTTCAGCCAGCTTTCTCGAAATCTTCATTATTGATTCTGCATTTTCCGTATCGGGCATATCGATTACAACAGGCACTCCTTTATCTCCTCCTATTCTTATGCGGGGATCAATAGGAATGTTTCCTAAAAACGGAACGTTTAATTCTTGTGCAAGATTTGATCCACCGCCAAATCCAAAAATATCGTACCTCTTTCCCGTGTCTTCGGCAATGAAGTAGCTCATATTCTCAACTATTCCGGAAAC
>CAZTDB010000323.1:0-3977 GCA_964612385.1 uncultured Ignavibacteriaceae bacterium | reverse complement strand
TGTGTTGCTAATAAAATAAAAACGATATTTAGTAAACTAATCTTAAACACTTCTCTTGTTAATTATAATCGTTATTTACAATTACTACATTTGTCGTTATTTGAGCAGAACCATTTTCTTACTCTGCCTGAACTCACCGGCTTCGAACTGGTAGATGTATACACCGGATGAAAGATTTACCGGATTTCCAAAGGATCCTACGGAAAATTTAACTTCGTAAGTCCATGGCACTTTTTCCTCATCAACTAATGTTGTTATTTCTTTTCCCAGAATATCAAACAGCTTTATTCTTACATGCGCTTTTTCTTTAAGCGAATATCTTATCGTTGTTCCCAAATTAAATGGATTAGGATAATTCTGATACAGCCTGAATGATGCCGGTCTTTCACTTACAAACGAATCTCTTATATTAAAATTTTGCCTGTAAAACTGATGAATACGAGAAGCTTTTTCTTTTAAGGCAGTAACACTATTTTTATTGCTGCCGCCTAAAGCCATGAAAATTGCAATCACTACTTCCTGAGTATCACCCGGCGCCATATTAAATGCACCAAAATTCAAATAATAGTTACGATCCCCGGCCCAAGGACCAGAAGGCCATCCATCACCTTCATACCAACCTTCTGCTGTTTCAGGATTACCTGCCAAAGGAAATTTTTCCGGCTGATTAGTATGCGGGTTAATGAAGGGTTCACCGTGATTCATTAATCCCCGCATTAAAAAATTATAAAGCTCAAGGGAACCTAAGTAATTTCCTAGCAGAGGATGATGTGAGATTAAAGAGTTTTTGAAATTTGGCCCAAAGGATGACATATTTATATTAGAATATCCCTTAATCCACCTGCCTTTGAACATCGCACTATCATTTATTGAGGATTGGGTTATTGGACCTTGTACTAGCATGTGACCAATTGCAGGCGGTGGAGAACCATAATAATAATCATAATTTTGGGCTTTCCATGTATATGCTAAATTTAAAGTACTGTCGCAGCCTATATAATCGCTGCTAACATCTCCAAGATCATTATCAGCCCAATAGCTTAAAAGCATTTCTTCAATATATTCACCGCTTTTATTTATTAGCAGATATCTTTTAAATACCACATCATTTAAATAATTTGTGCTATCGAAAGCATAAGTAAGAACTTGAAACTCCAATCCTATGGGAGATGAACCGTACGTATAGGCAGTTTGGCAGACATTTAAGTCATTCACAATATAGAATAGTTGTTCGTCTCCGTAAAAGAGCGGCTTATCAATTCCTTCTGTGAATTCTTCATCGCTGTTCATATCTACAAAAGGAGCACCGAAATCAACAGGCCATGAATAATAATCTTTGCCAAATTCTTCTCGTAGTGAATCTTCAGAAACAGATTCCCAATTTTTCCTAAGCTTCCATAGGTAATTAAATTCCATCGGATTTACTGGTATTGAATCTTTAATATAACCGGGTTGAAGCCCCGCCCGGTATGTATTACCATTAACTTTTATTTCTCCATTTACTTTACCACCAAAGATTAATCCATCTGCGAAAATGGCGGTAGGTCCTTTATTAGTTCTATAAGGCCAGTAAAATCCCCCTACACCGGTTATTGGGTCTTGCGAGCCGCATCCGTTGTTCGAAATCCACATCAAGACATTGTTTATGTTAATGTAATTAAACACAGGTAAATAAGCACTAATTGATACTTCATCGAAATTACTAGGATTATTGTTTTCTACCACTTTGAAGAAATATTTATTGCTTTTACCTATATAGAAATTAAGAGCGTGAACGGAGTCTTTATAATTTTTTCTATTTATATCTATCCAATTTATAGAATCATGAGAATACTGCGTGATAACTTTACTCAGCGGTGAACCCTCCCATTTTAGTTGTATGATTAAACCGTACTGATACGCATGTTCTCCCTTTGGTTCAATTATTTTAATTTGCTGTGGAGATGTTTCCACCGATATCATTATCAATACAATATTTATTAAAACTATCTTTCTCATTTGCTCTAAAAACATTAAATGTTGTTGAGCGAAAAATATTTTAAGTGAAAAATTTATTAATGAGGCTTACCAAAAAGATAATTTAAAATTCTTCGAGAGAAAGAGAAAATTGTAGAAGCGAAGTGCAAGTTCACTCTACATTTTAGTCAGCCTAACACCTTTATTTCAAAAGCATCATTTTCTTAACCTGGTTATATTCTCCGGAAGTGATGCTATAGAAGTAAACGCCTGAATTCAAATCCGAGGCATCAAAAGAAATTTTGTATTCACCGGCGGACTGATATTTATTTATAAGAGTTTTTACTTCCTGTCCTATTATATTGAAAATTTTTAATGTTACATTCCCATCCTTCGAAAGTGAGTACGAAATTGTTGTTGCCGGATTGAAAGGATTGGGATAGTTTTGTTCCAATGCATATTTAACCGGTGCAGCCGGTTTTTCTTTTTTAACATCAACCGTGAAGCCTTCAAAATCATCGTTAGTTCTCGGAACAAGCTTCCAATTGCTAAAGGAAAAGAAGAGTATTCCCTTCATCTTTTCGAATTTTGAGCCGGTTGTAACCTGAATAAGCGATGGATCGTTAGCAAGAGCAGGATCCCATAAATTATGGTAGATATGATTACCGTCCTGCAATTCAACCCTTGTTTCGCCTGATCCGTCATCAACGAACATTTCACCAAAGTTGCTTGCACCGTCAGCATTTTGATTAGTTACAGTAATGTTTTGATATTCAATCAGCACACTTTCCCACTGCTCAGCCTGCACTTCACCGCTGGGTAATTTTGCTATTGTTCCCGTGCTTAGTAATTCAACTTCGGGCAGCGGGTTACCGGCAGAATTAACAGTCATTTGAGTTAAGCTGTCAATTCGTGTAACACCAAAATCCTCAATAATAACGCCATGCACGGTAACATTGTCGCCATTCCTTAAGTTAAGCACCTGCGTTCCTAAAGCACCACGAGTCCCGATTTGAATTCCGCTCCAAGGTCCTGTTCCATTTTGCATATAGATACGCAGTGGGGTTGAACCCCAACCAGGCAGATCGGATGAATCCGCAGTAACAACACCGGTTAGTTCAACTCTCCTGTTGTTATAACCGCTGAACCCGCTTCCGTAAGGACTGTATTGAATATCCTGTATTGTTACAGGTCTATTTAATACAAGATAAAAATATCTGTTGCGGACAGTATCTGTTGGATTCAGTGAAGCAAGTCCGATATTGTCTTTTGCCCAAAGGTAATAACTAACAACAGCCGAGTCGCTTGCAACACCCGGAATAGTGGCGGAATAGATTGTTGTGTCTGTGCTTGAACGGGTCATATTTAATTCGCTGGAAGGACCGTCATCAACTTTATAGAATAATTTAGCTTCAGCTACGGCACCGTCAAGGTCAATTATTCTTGCAGAAATTTCAACCGGCTGATTGGGCTGAATTAAATCCGCATTCCGGCTTATTGATGAAATAGACGGCGGGGTTAAGCTGATGTCAATATCACCCGGATAAACGGGAATGATATAATATGCATCTTGTCTGCTCTCTAAAAATCCTTTAATATAATTTATCACGGTGCCGTCAATTGGTGCACTGTACTCGGTTAGTCCGGTAAGTCTCCTATCTGCACGGTGAGAGAAATATCCTGACTGATCGTACATCACTACATAATTTCCGCTTGGGTCATTCAACCTAAATGCACCTGTGGCTGAATTCCTTTCGCTTGAAATTAAATTTCGCAGTATTACGTACATACCTTCATATTTTTCCGATTCAAGTATAACTTTACCTTCTTTCATCAAGTCAGTCATGGAAAGTTCGATTGGATCGGGGCGCTTCGGCAGTTGTTCGATAATTTGAATTGGATTTACAGGATTCAGCAGCATTGCCACTTGTGTAGTAGTGAAGTACTCTTCAACAATTGCAGTAAATTCCACCACTTGTGCAGTATCAACCAAATCAAAAAAAGTATTCTGCACACCGGGT
>CAZTDB010000322.1:0-3978 GCA_964612385.1 uncultured Ignavibacteriaceae bacterium | reverse complement strand
CCGCCTATGTCTTATATTTAGCCCTCAATTTTTCAGAAAAGTCAAGGTTTTGTTTTGAAAATTTTAGTTTCTAACGATGACGGAATAGATTCCAACGGACTTCATGTGCTTGTTAAATACTTGAAGGAAATAAGCGAAGTAACAGTTGTTGCGCCGCTCAAAGAGCAAAGCGCCGTGGGTCATGCAATTACAATGCAGATTCCTCTTCGCGTGATTAATTACTTCAAAAACGGTGATTTTTTTGGATATGCCGTAGACGGCACACCGGCAGATTGCGTAAAGATGGGTATACGAAACTTGATGAAAGAACCGCCAGATCTAGTTGTTTCAGGAATAAACCATGGCTCAAATACGGCGATAAATATAATTTATTCAGGTACCGTTTCGGCAGCAAGGGAAGCAGCTATAATGGATGTTCCTGCTATTGCAATTTCTGTTACGAATCATGCGGTAAAAGATTTTGAATTTGCTGGAAAAGTTGCAAAGATGTTGGCTCTCGAGCTGTATCAAAAGAAAGTACCTAACGGTACACTTTTAAATGTTAACATTCCGGATGTTCCTGAAGAAATGATTGCGGGAATCTTGGTTACAAAGCAGGGTAAATCGAAATGGGATGATATTTATGAGCAGCGTATCGATCCTTATGGAAGAAATTACTACTGGTTAACCGGCAACTTAATTGAAGTGGATAAGGAAATTCAAACCGATCAAGCAGCTATCAAAAAAAATTATGTGTCGGTTACTCCGATTCATTTTGATTTAACCGACTATGAAACGTATGAACAAATGAAACAATGGAAACTTGAAAGACTCTTCGATGCAAAAAACACTTGAGATTTATCAAATAGATGCTTTCACTCAATCTCCTTTTGAGGGTAATCCTGCTGCGGTTACTTCAGGCGAAAGTTTAACATGTCGGCAGATGCAGCTAATCGCTAAAGAAATGAATTTATCCGAAACTGCATTTATATCAAGTTCCGATAAGGCTGATTTTAAATTGCAATGGTTCACTCCGGCTACTGAAGTTAAATTGTGCGGGCATGCGACAATCGCATCGCTGCATTACTTAAGGCAGACTAACAGAATATCCGATAATTCTGAAATACATTTCGAAACTTTATCAGGCATTCTTAAATGTAAAGTGAATAACAGCAAATACTTTATGCAGATACCGTTGATGCAGATGGATCGGTTCTCAGATTCAAGGAATGAAATAATAGAAGCGCTTGGGATTACATCGAATGAGCTGAATGAAAGAGTTCCATGGATTATCTTGGAGAATAAAAACCTTTACATCTATGTTGATAAACTTTCGACGCTGCACAACATCAAACCCGATTTTAAAAGAATTGTTGAATTGTCGACTTCAAGTAAAGCCTTTGAAGGTATTGTTGTTTTTACACTTGATACAATGGACAAAGAAAGTTTTGCTCACAGCCGTTACTTTGTTCCGACGCATGGTATAGACGAAGACCCTGTTACCGGCTCAACAAACGGACCTCTGCTGCCGGTCCTCATCAAGCTCGGTTTTATTAAGGATGACAAAGATGAATTCAGCTATACTTTTGAACAAGGCGATGTGTTGGGCAGGCGCGGCAGAGTAGATGTAAGTTATTCAAAACTATCGAACGAATTATACATTTCAGGTAATGCCGTTACCGTATTTAAGGGAGTGCTCACTTTTTAATGTTCAATATTGAAAAAATAAATCTCACCTTTTCCTTTAATCCGTTTTTATTTGTACTATTTTTACTTCTACTAGGCGGTTATGCTTTTTATGTATATCGCTTTACAGTACCTCTCATTCCGCCGGTAAAAAAAATTATTTTAACTGCACTAAGAACAATTTCGTTAATACTGATTTTATTTATTGTCTTTGAACCGATTCTTACTTTAGCCCGGAAACTTATTATACAGCCGGTAAACCTAGTGTTTGTTGATAACTCGAGATCTATTTTAATTGATGACGGAACAAACCGGAGCGGTATTATAAAAAATTTTCTTCGCAGCTTACAACAGCAAAATCTTATGGAAAATTCTGAACTGCAATCATTTGGAATTGAACAGAAGCCGATTGAAGCAGTTGATCCGGATAGTTTAAACTTTGATGAGGGAGTGACAAACTTCGAAAAGGTTTTTAGCAGTATACAAAGAGAAGGAAAAAATATTGCATCTATTTCTATTATTACCGACGGCGTTATAACCGAAGGAACCAATCCGATTTATCAAGCCGAGAAATTGGGAGTTCCTGTTTTCACCATTGGTTTAGGCGATACTACTCAAAGAAATGACGTTGAGGTAAAGAATGTTTTATTCAATGAATATATTTACGCTGAAACACCAACTACAATTGTCTCATCGATTATTAACCGCGGCTATGCTAGCGCCTCTGTAAACGTTTCATTATATGAAGATAACTCGCTGCTTGAGCAGAAAAATATTTTACTTAGTGATGCCGGTATCCAAAATTTGAATTTTACCTATACGCCCGAAACGAGCGGAGAAAAAAAATTATCAGTTGTAGTCTCTAATCTTGACGGCGAAATTTCAACTGCAAATAATAAAAAAATATTTTACATAAATGTCTTAAGCAATAAGCTTAAAGTTTTACTGCTTGGCGGCAGCCCTTCTTCCGATCTCTCATTTATTAGAAACACCTTAAAATCCGATGAGAATCTTGAGATAAATTCAATAACCTATTTAGGAAATAATAAATTTTTAGAACAAACCGATAGGCAGCGTTTAATAGATAGTGCCGATGTTTTATTTCTACTTGGCTTTCCTTCAGCCGGTTTACCTGCTGATTTAATTCAAGCTGTTCAGAAAGCAATTTCCGAAAAGAATAAGCCTTTCTTTATTACGCTTACTTCTGGAATTCATTTCGCATTGTTACGAAATTTTCAACCGGAACTGCCTTTTACTATTGGAAATTTTAATAACCAAATAATTGAAGTGCAGCCTTTAGTTTCACCTGTCGAATCGAGAAATCCGTTGTTTCAGAATAATGCTATAGAACCTATAAACGCATGGAACAATTTACCGCCGATTTATCAGCCTGCAGCAGAGCTAAAACCAAAACCCGAAAGCTACATAGCGGCAAGAGTGAAGGTTAATAATGTTCCCCTTAATTCGCCATTAATATTAACAAGAAGACTTAGCGGAAAAAGGTCGATTGCCGTACTGGGTTCTGATATATGGAAATGGAAATTGCAAACGGCACAGCGTAATCTCGATCTATTCGACAGATTCATGTTAAGCAGTGTTAAGTGGCTAAATACATCCGAAGATAAAAAGCAGGTTACTGTAAAATCTTCAAAGCGAATTTATTCGCCGGGTGAACCGATAGAGTTTTCAGCTCAAGTTTATGATGAGGCATTTAATCCCGTTTCAGATGCCGAAGTTAAAATTTCAGTATCGGATGAAGCCCAAACTGGCGAGGTCTTCCTCAATTCATTGGGAAGCGGATTATATGAAGGAACCTTTTTAACAAATAAGCCCGGTGATTACAGCTATTCAGGAGAAGCAATACTCGCCGGTAAAAGCATCGGAACCGATGCGGGTAAATTTAACATTGGCGAAGTTGACGTTGAGATGCTTTCCCCCCGAATGAATATTGAGTTCCTATCGATGATTGCTA
This sequence comes from uncultured Ignavibacteriaceae bacterium, assembly GCA_964612385.1. GTDB lineage: Bacteria > Bacteroidota > Ignavibacteria > Ignavibacteriales > Ignavibacteriaceae > JAGUYG01. The sequence goes on along the minus strand of CAZTDB010000322.1, from coordinate 341 downwards.
ATCTAACCGGGGGAAGATTTTTTCATTATTCGGATTATAGCAATTATTTTACCGACATAAAGCAAATATTAGCTCAGTCATCTAAAGAAAAAATAGAAGTGAGTGAGATAAGTCTTTGGTCTAATGAATGGCTGATGGCAATAGTAATACTTCTTCTTTCATTAGAATGGTTTTTACGCAAAAGATCAGGTATGCTCTAATCAATCCCCGGTGTGGTATTCTTATCAGCCAAAGTAATTAAGATTTTAAATTACCGATTGAAGATGTGGTTAAGATCCGCAAATCGCTCGATCGGCTCAGTGATATCCAAAGCAGGGCTCTGTCACTATTTTCTGATAACC
>CAZTDB010000321.1:0-4001 GCA_964612385.1 uncultured Ignavibacteriaceae bacterium | reverse complement strand
GCATTATGGAGTTGCCTGCATGGTATTTGGATCAATATAGGGAACACCCCCAAGTCCATATCCTTGCATGTTATCATATAGCTGTAGTGCGCCTTGATAGTCATAGGATGGGCATAAATACACCCCTGAAGGATAGCAAAGATAGTGAGAGAAAGCAGTCACTTGTAAATTCTTGTAACCGCTTCTTCTTTCACCACCAAACCATGCAGTATCGTTCAAGCTCCCTTCAACGATTGGTCCGTATAGCAGCATGTGTCCAACAGCAGGGGGATTAGTACCGTAAATATCGTCGGTTGCTTTTGAGTTATAAGTATAGCCTAAGCTCAAAGTTGTATCGCAACCGTTAAAATCGTCGTTAGCCGCACCTAAATCGTTATCTGTCCAATACCCCAAATACATATTTTCTACTAAGCTGCTGCTCTTGTTGATGAACCGATATTTTTTAAACACAACATTTTTAAGAATATCATCCCTGTTAAAACCAAAGACCGTTGTTTGAAATTCTAATCCAACTGGATAAGTTTCAAACGTAAGGTGGGCTGCCGAAGAATCTAAATCATTTGCTGTGTAGAATAATACTTCATCACCGATAAAATGGGGTTGATCGACACCGCGAGTAAATACTCCGTCATTATTAGCATCTATCCACGGTGCCCCGCTTTCAACAGGCCAATTATTAAAGTCATATTCATATCTGTCTCGTTGTCCACCGGACGGCATCGACTCCCAGCCTTTTCTGATTTTATAGATTTTATATTTAGGCTCATCCGGATCGGCAGGCGTACCATCGGGAAGAATTATGCCCGGCTGTAATCCTGCTCTATGAGTATTACCGTTTACTCTCAATTCACCGTTTACCTTACCGCCGAATAAAAGACCATCCTGATAGATTGCATTTTTTACTGCCTCTTCACCGCCTGGCCATAAAAATCCATGACCATCGGTTAGAAGATTATGCGAACCTTCACCATGATTTCCTATCCACATCTTAACTTCATTTACTGATATGTAATCGTAATTCTGTTCTAAAACAATTTTAATTCCGCCGGATGAAGAAGTCAAATTCGGATGGGCGGATTCATAAATTTTTATTATGCAGTTAGAAGATGGTTCATTGGGAACAGTCCATAAGTAAGCATGACTTTCAGCAGAATAATTGGAGGTAATGTTTTTCCAATTAACACCGCCGTCTGTTGAATAGTCGATATCTATTTCCGTAATATTCAATGAGTACCAACTAATTTCATGAGAATTAAATATAAGCAGCTTAGCTCCTGCTGCAGGCGATATTAAATCAAGTGCTTTATAGAAGCCGTTGTTATCGGTTTTAACAAGCCACAACCGACTTTCCAGCATTCCGGTTACTGCAAATCCTCCGCCAGAAGCCTGACATGCCGCAGATGTAATTCCCCTCAATTCCTTTTGCCATTCAATTTCAGCCGAACTATTAATTTTGATGAAATTAGATGAACCTGATGCTGTTACAATAAAGCCTCCATCTGATGATAGTGCAATTGATGTCGGATTGAATGGAATATCCGCTGAAAATATACTGTTGCCTTCAAGATCGATCTTTTCAAATTTGCCGGAACCTGTTATTGTAATTTTATCATCAATGCTTACACAAGCGGCAGTTACGGCAAAGCTGCTCGTCCTCGACCAAATGATGTTTCCATCGGTATCAAGTTTTAATAAATCGTTTCCTCCGCAAAGCAATAAATTGCCGTCAGGCAGCTTCAATAGAATATATCCTTGATTAGCTGAATTAGTTATCTCATATTCTTTCATCCATATTAATGAACCGGCTGCATTTACTTTTAACAATTTGGCTTTGGTGAAAGTAAATACTCTATTGCCTCCTGCAGCAAAATAATTTCCGTCATCGGATTGTATAACAGCAGTGCCGTATTCCTGATTCTCATCTCCGTACATAAATGACCATTCAATTTCACCATTTTGAGTGAGCTTGGTTAACAGGAAGTCCCTGGCTATACTATTAATCGTACCTATTAATACTACTCCACCGTCGGAAGTTTTTGAAAGTGGATAACTTCTAACCGTGATACTATTGTTCGTTGCAATGTCTCTGCTCCAGGTAATATTGCCGTATTGGTCGGTTTTAACTGCTGTTAATTTTAAGTTGGAAACTGCACCGATTAAAAAGCCGTTATCGTTCGACTCAAATACAGAATATCCTCTTATACCGGAACCAAGCCAGGAATAGGATTTATCAAATGTGATGTCTTGCGCTGTTAGAGTCTGCGCAGCTAAAAATAAAATAACACAACCAAGCGTACTATATTTAATGAACATCTTATACCCCTCATTAAATTAATAATTTATGTTACGCAATTCATGGAAAATCGGAACGATCGAGACTGTGTAATAACTCAATTCAAATGAATAATAATTTGCTATTATGTATACAGGCATCCCCGAACTCACCCTAATGAGGGTGACCAATCCAAAGGATCATTCTGAAAAGTTCTTTTTTGTCATTTCGAAGGAGTCTTCGACTGTCCAAAGGACTCCTTCGGAGAGAAATCTTTTCGAAATAATAGATTTCTCTCCCGACCTAAGGTTCTTTATGAAAAGCATTCGGGATCGAAATGACAGAAACACTTTTTACACAGTCTCGATCCTTTGGAATGGAATATTGGAATGATGGAATTAATTTGTCGTTCCCATTTTTTTCCAGCATTCGATTATTCTCCATGTATATTTTTTTATAATCTAAGTTAATAATATCCTTTACCTTAAATAAAAATGTGTTTGTAGATTTTCTTTGGATAACTATGCACGTAGAGGAAGTGAAGATCGAAATGATGTATTTTTTATTTCTTTTCATTTTAGTTCCCCACAGATGTATGTTGTAATAATGATTCTAAAAACCAAATTCAACAACCCTCATTGGGTAAAACCTGAAAGTAATTAACCTCCCTTTACTTCGTAAGTTTGAGAAAGGGTATGATTGAAGAATAAACCGCGCTGCAGCGAGAAAAACCCGATAGTTGTCAATTGTTAAGGAAAGTTAATACTTTCTGTTATTGCTTGCGTGAATAGTAAGGATTAGAATAAAAAAAGTCAAATACTTTAATTGTGTACTAACGGTGCGAAATCATTAGAAATACACTTATCGTTCGTTTAGAAAGAATCTTGTAATACTTTTTTGTAGCTCTTATTCAGAGATAAATTTTTTTTATACTATTCTTTATGCTGATAAATTTTCAGACATAATTACTCCCTTGTTTGTTGTTTCACTACCTTATCAATAATTTTATAATTAGAAATTGAAACTATTTGATTAGTAATTATTGAATATTTATGATTCCTAATTCTTCCACTTAAAGGTAAGTGTTATGAAAAAAATGAAAGCGCTTGTAAAAAAATATTCCGAACCAGGCTTGTGGCTGGATGAGGTGCCGGTTCCCGAAATAGGGCTAAACGACGTTCTTATTAAAATTCATAAAACTTCAATCTGCGGAACTGATATTCACATTTATAACTGGGACGATTGGGCAAAAAAAACTATTCCCGTTCCGATGGTAGTCGGGCATGAATATGTGGGTACCGTTGAAGATATTGGCAGCAATGTTCAAGATGTAAAAGTGGGTGAGGTTGTAAGCGGGGAAGGACATATTGTTTGCGGACACTGCCGTAACTGCCGCGCGGGCAGAAGACATCTCTGCAGAAATACTATGGGGGTCGGTGTAAACCGCTCCGGCTGCTTTGCAGAATATCTCAGCATTCCCGTTTCGAATGTTTGGCATTGCGATCCCTCTATTCCAATGGATGTGCTTTCTATATTCGACCCGTTCGGTAATGCAACTCATACTGCACTTTCATTCGATCTTTTAGGCGAAGATGTTTTAATAACCGGTGCCGGTCCCATCGGGATAATGGCTGCAGCAATTGCTAAACATGCCGGTGCCAGAAATGTTGTTATTACCGACTTAAATCCTTACAGACTTGAGCTTGCAAAAAAAATGGGTGTTACAAGA
>CAZTDB010000320.1:0-4004 GCA_964612385.1 uncultured Ignavibacteriaceae bacterium | reverse complement strand
GTGATAAAGTAATGTCCATCGTTGGATTTATCATTTCCTTCGGATTAATTATTTCAGCGTACTTTTTCTTTGAAAGCCAGAAAAATTCCCGCCAAAAATTAACACGGCTTTAATATTACTTACCTCAGCACATATTACTGCGAGTCGTTTGCGAATCGGAATCTGTGTTAAATGAATAAAAAATCAGTGTGATAATGTTGTTCGTTCAAAAAGGTATGTGTTGTTTAATTACTTTGTAATTTAGCCCGCCTTTTAATAAAATGGACAGCAAGATTTAATAATTTTTTAACAATGAGGTTTGTTACATCCATGTACATCAAAAACATCCATCTTCTATCAGCTTTGATACTTTGCGTGCTTTTATTTGCAGGTTATTCTTATACGCAGGTTGAACATTATCACTTAAATAAACCAAAAGCTTTTATCGCCATTGAAAATGATTTAATTCAGAATAAAATAGATTATCAAACCGCGCTGTTAGAAAAATTTTACTTTACGCTTAAAAAAGAGAAGATGAATAAAAAGTATCTTTTTGAAGACGAATCATTCGTTAAATGCGGAACCCCTTTGGTGCAGGAGTTTTATCTGAACAAAAATTTATTGTCCGCTTCCGCTGTTAGTGAAATTGAGGAATTATTAAATAGACCTTTCAAAAAAACTCAGGATACAAAAACATTTATTTCACCTTCCGGCATATTTGAATTAACATACACAACTACCGGTACCGATGCAGTCCCTTCTGCAGATCCAAACGCTAATGGTGTGCCGGATTATGTTGAATGGATTGCAGACTACTTCGATTACTCATGGGCTTTCACTGTAGATTCGTTAGGGCATCTTGCACCGGATATCGGAACCGGACGTTATCAAATTGGTTTTGAAAACATGTCGAGCATTTACGGTTACACAACTACCATATCATCATCCCAGACAAGAATTGTAATGCACAATAATTTTATGGGGTTTCCGCCGAATACCGATCCCGAAGGAAATCAAAAAGGCGCCGCAAAGGTAACGGCTATACATGAATTTAAACATGCGGTTCAATATACCTATAGCAGCTGGTATGGTGCAGGATGGTTCTTAGAAATGGATGCAACCTGGATGGAAGATATTGGCTACGATTATGTAAACGACTATTACAATTATTTAAGCTCGTCTCAAATTACAAGTCCTGGAAGATCGTTCATCTCCGGACAAGGTTATGAAGATTGTTTGTGGCTGCATTACATATCGCAAAAACACGGAGTTAACTCGAATAAACTTTTGTGGGAACGAAAAAAAGCTTTTAAATCCGAAAACATCTTTAAGACTTTTGATGAAATCCTGAAACTTTACTCAACTGATTATGAAGCTGCAATTCAGGAATATTTTTTATGGAATCTTTTTACCGGTTCAAGAAACCATGGTTTATTTCCAACTTATAAGGAAGCCTCTGCATATCCCTTGGCATCATTGTGCGGAGGTCAAAGAACTTTGCCTGACAGCAGCGCCGGATGTACGATTAATTCATCAGCAGCCAATTATTTAATGTTTAAAGGCAATGAATCAACAAGACCGCTGCATTTTCAATTTTGGGGAAATCAATTCGGCAAACCGAAAATTAATCTAATCATGTTTTACAAAGATGGTACTAATGAGTTGATAAATTTAGATGTACCGCCGCCCGGTAATTATGATTACCTTCATCTGAAACAAATCTCTGAAGTAGATTATTTCTATTTTATTCCTATTATGACTACTACCGTGGGATCGAATTATGCATATCAATTCAAAGCCGGTGCTTATGTTCCTGTTGTATTCACTCATACTCCTTTAAGTGATATTGAGGATTTTTCTGAAAGACAGGTGAAATTAAATATTTATCAAACCCATCAAACGTCTGTTATCGATTCTTTAAAATTATATTTCAGTATTAATAAATCAGAGTTTCAATCGGTTCAGATGATTCCAACAAGTTTAGCGGGTGAATATGCCGCAAACATTCCTGCATTAACCGGTGAAAGTTCAATCGATTATTATTTTGGTATTTATGATATCTATACCGGTAATCTATTTCATCCTGAAAATGCACCTTCACAATATTTTTCGTATAAGGCGGGAATAGATCAAATTGCACCTTCGATTGTATTTACACCGATAAATTCTCTTTCGCTGTTTCATTTTCCATATACAATTTATGCTGATGTAAGCGACAACCAGGGGATTGATTCTGCCTATATAAGTTATTCGTTAAATAACGGAAATTGGATTCGCGAAGAGCTTGAAGTTTATAACGGAAACATTTATTCATTTACTTTTCAAAATTCAGGCAGTTCAACTGTGGGAGATAAAATTGACTACGTAATTACCGCAATTGATAAGGCTAAAATTCCTAATAAAACTAACTATCCTTTTGAAAATTTTGAAACCATTACTATATCAGAAGGATTTAGTTTTAGCCGAAGTGTTGATAAAGCTATAAACGACCCATTCTCATTAGGTACACGGGATACTATTCAAATATCAGAAGATATTATGATTGAGGATCTTGATTTATACTTTGAAGCAGAGCACGCAAATATTAGTCAGCTTACGGGTAAAATAATTACTCCATGGAATAAGCACTTAGGGCTTTTCACTAGACCCGGATTAAATTCAGGATTTATCAACGCTAAAAATCCCAAAATATTCTTTGATCAAGAATCGCTTCTTTCAATTGATGATATGATATTAAAGAATCCGTCGTTTGCTGAAGGAAGATTTATGCCCTATCCAACAGACCTCGCAGACCTGAATGGCAGAAGTGCGAGAGGAAGATGGATATTAGTTATTACCGATTTGGATTCAGATAAAATCGGTTACCTAAAGAGTTGGGAAATTTTAATAAGAGGATCGATCATAACTTCTGCAACTGCATCGGAAGAGAATCTGCCGAGAGAATTAATGCTGCATCAGAATTACCCGAATCCATTTAATCCCGATACAAAAATTTTATTCGACATAGCTGAAGGAAGCTACGTTCGATTAACAATTTATGATATTTTAGGCAGGGAAGTAATCACGCTTGTAGATGAATACAAATCTGCAGGCAAGTATTCGGTAAACTTTAATGCAAGGAATCTTACGAGCGGTGTTTACTTTTATAAGCTTTACATTCCAGACAAAAGCATAATAAAAAAGATGAGTTTGGTACAATAGAGTAAATAATCTGCCTTAACTTTAATTTTTAGGGAATTCAATGCTAATCACAACTACAAATACAATTGAAGGAAGAAGAATAACAAATTATCACGGCTTAGTATCCGGCGAAGCAATAATGGGTGCAAATATCTTTAAAGATTTTTTTGCCGGCATCAGAGATATAGTTGGAGGAAGATCCGCCGCTTATGAAAAGGAGCTTAGAAAGGCAAAAGATATAGCGGTGCAGGAAATGATGCAGCAAGCTCAGATGATGGGCGCAAATGCTGTAATTGCAGTTGACCTCGATTATGAAACAATCGGTACCGGCAGCGGAAACATGCTGATGGTAAGTGCAAGCGGAACGGCAGTCTCCTTTGAGTGAACTCACTATGAGTAAGATAAAATCAGGTTATGTGTCAATTTTAGGATTACCTAACGCCGGTAAATCTACTTTAATGAATGCATTGTTAGGGCAAAAACTTTCTATCATTACAAGCAAACCTCAAACCACAAGAAAAAAGATTATCGGTATATTATCGGGTGAAGACTACCAAATTATTTTCCTTGATACTCCTGGTGTGCTTAAACCGGCTTATCTTCTTCAAGAAAAAATGATGGCATCAATCGAACAATCCCTTAAGGATTCGGACGTTCTTTTATTAATGATAGATTTAGAAGTTGATCCGGAGGGTAATAAATTTTTTAATCAGGATTTTGTGCAGAATTATATTCTAAAAAGCCGCAAACCGAAAATATTGATCCTTAATAAAGCAGATTTATCAACCCAGGAGAAAATTTTATTATTGATTACTAAGTTTAAGAAGCAAAATCTATTTGAGGAT
>CAZTDB010000319.1:0-4006 GCA_964612385.1 uncultured Ignavibacteriaceae bacterium | reverse complement strand
ATAGGTAAAGGAATTGACTGTAAGCACCTTCTTTAGCGCCTAAAAAAGCACCGGCTAATATTACCATCATCGTTTGAAGCGTAAACGGAATGGGTTTAACCGGAATAGCAATTTGAGCCGAAACGGCTGTTAATAATGCAAATGTTATTATCCAGAAAATTCGCAAAGAAACCACATGGCTTAGCACATGCAATATTTTATTTTCCCGTAAATTTATTTTAGATAACATCATATTCCTCATATTTGATTTTTATTCTTGTTTAAAGTTTAATAATGTTTATGATTATGAAAAGTGGATTTGCGCCTAAGGTATGACGACAAAAACTTTTTTGTGCAAGAGACATAAATGATTGATTATTTTTACTCATTTCAAGAGCGAGTCAAAGAATAATTTATAAAAAGAATTGGGTAAATGAAATCCGCTAAGTTTTAATAAACGCTCTACACTAAAGTATTGTGTGGATATATACAAATTCAAATAGGATTCTTTCTGATTTAAGTTAAGAGCGAAAAACGGAAATTAAGGTTATTGGTACATCTCAACACCTGTTTAAGTATTGAAGGATTTGCCAACAATTTTGCAATTTGATTAAAACCGTTTAAGATTTTCGCATACGGTTTTTAACATTTTGCATCTTTTAGTAATGAACAATAGTATTTCTAAATGATCGGTTTATTTCCTTTTTTCAGCAAATAAACGAATCTAAAATTTTTCTATTTGCGAAATTGGAATAAAATCTTTGTTCATTTTAATCAAATATGCTTATTAAAGAATGAAAAGTCAAGAATTTAGCTCAAATTTTAACTTTTTAAATGAATTCTCTCGAAAGTAAAGATTGCGCTTTGTTTAGTATGAAAGCATAGTAACGGTTCAGCACCCATTCGCACTGCTTCTCCTGCAAAATAAAACAAAAAAAAAGAAAGGGAAATACTTTTGTATGAAGCTATTTACACTTACTATTTTAATTTATTTTTAACAGGCATTGTATTAATTTGTACTGCAAATAATTAAACTTTGAAATCAATAATCATTATTCTGATTCTCGTTTACGCATAGATTGATATCAATGAAACGATTTCTCCTTGTAATTCCTTCGATCGATATAAGGGACGGCAAAACCGTTCGCGTCGTTCAGGGTATACCGGAACTTGGCTGTAAGGAATACGGAAGCGATCCTGTTGAAATGGCTAAAATTTGGCGGGCAGAAAATGCTAAGATGTTACACGTGGTCGATTTTGATGGTGCACTCGAACATTCAAGAAAAAATTTTTCGCTGATAGAAAAAATCTGTTCTTCCGTTATTATCCCGGTTCAGTTTGCCGGGGGTATAAGAACTCTTGAAGATGCCGATTTAATTATGCAGACGGGTATCAGCCGTTTAGTTGTTAGCACTATTGCAATAGAAAATTCAGACGACTTTAAAAAATTATTTGAAAAGTACGGTCCGGCAAAAATTGCCGTTTCACTCGATGTACTCGATAACCAACTGATAGTTAGAGGCAGGCAAATAAAAACCGGCATCTCGTGTAACTCGTTTGCAAAAAAGATGAGTGAGATAGGGGTTGACAGATTTATCGTTACCGATGTGAAGAGGAATGGAATGCTCGGCGGACCTAATTTAGCATTGTGTGAACAAATAATTGAAGTTACCAATGCGAAAATTACTCTATCCGGCGGTATAAGAAATAAAGATGAATTGATGGATATTCAAAATTTAATGCACATTGGAATTGACTCGGTAATCGTAGGACGTGCTTTATATGAAAACAGATTCCCATGTCAAAAATTATGGCGTTTAGCTGAATCCGGTATTTTTAATTAAAGGATAAAAAATGAACGAAGAACAACCCCGTGTAATTCACAGCAGCTTTTGGGCTAACCTTTTCAAATCGCCGACGGATAAATCCGATCTTGAAAATGTTTTAAAGACGATACCCCCTTTCGCTGAATTGAGCAAGAGAGATATTTCAATGTTAACTGCTTTTATCCATAACAGGCAATACGTTGCAGGCGAATATATTTTTCATCAAGGAGACCCTGGCATCGGTCTTTATATTATACGCGAGGGTGTGGTGCTTATCCGGCGCGCTATTCAATCCGGAAAAACCATTCCTTTAGCTACTTTTAAAAAAGGTGATTTTTTTGGCGAGCTTGCCCTTGTAGATGATGAAAAACGATCCGCTTCGGCAATTGCTCAAACCGATTGCCGGCTTGCGGTGGTTTTCAAACCCGACCTTGATGACTTCATCGAAAAATATCCTAAAAAAGGGGTTATGATTTTACAGGGAATCTCGCATATTATGGTTACAAGACTGCGTCAATTAAACGAAGATCATATCACACTTCAAAGTAAATTAATAAACACGCAGGAGGATTAACATGGACCTAAATATTAAAAAAATTCTTGTTCCTATTGATTTTTCTGATTATTCAAAGAGCGCGCTTAAGTATGCGGTTAACTTTGCGCGCTATTTCAATGCCGATTTGTTTCTCGTTTATGTAGTTGAACCGGTCATATATCCGCCGGATTTTTCAATGGGGCAAATTGCCTTCCCTACTGCCGATTTAGAAATGGACCGGAGGGCGGTAGATGAATTAAACAAGCTTGCAAAGAATGAGATACCTTCAGATTTGAATGTAAAAACTATCGTTAAAACCGGGAAACCATTTTTAGAAATTATTGAAACAGCCTCCGAAGAAGATGCTGACTTGATCATAATTGCAACTCACGGTCATTCGGGTGTAGAGCATATTCTTTTTGGCAGCACTGCAGAAAAAGTTGTACGCAAAGCTCCATGTCCCGTGCTTACTTTAAGAGAACCGGTTAAGGGTTTTATATTTAAGGAGCAAATGAATAAAGAGAGAGCGAAGGGTTAGACATCCGGCAGCGTAAAGAATTGTATTAATTTTTTCGCTCGATGATAAAATCTACAAGAGCTTCAAGCGCAATTTTACTTTGCGATTCGGGAAATATTTTTAACGCTTCCTTAGCCTGTTGAGAATACTTAAGTGTAGTTTTGACGGCGTAATCGATTCCATTATTCTGCCTTACGAATTCTATAACTTTTTTTACGCTTTCCTTATTGTTCTCATTCTTAATTATTTTTCTTATTGCAGCGGCATCACCCGGCGATACTTGATTTAACGAATAAATCAAAGGAAGGGTGATTTTTTTTTCTTTAATATCACCGCCCACCGGTTTTCCAATCAAGCTGTATGATCCTTCATAATCCAATATATCATCTCTTATCTGGAATGCGATACCAATTGATTCACCGAATTTTCTTAATGCTTCATGGTAACCGGTATTATCTGAACTGCTCATCGCACCGATCAAGCAGCACGTTTCCAGAAGCGAAGCGGTTTTATCGGAAATTATTTTGAAATATGTTTCTTCGTCTATATCGAGTTTTCGTGTTTTCTGAATTTGAAGAAGCTCACCCTCGGACATTCGTTTTACTGTATTTGATATTACTCCCAAAAAGTCAAAATCTTTGCCATCGACTGCAATCATTAAACCCTTAGATAGAAGGTAATCGCCCATAAGGACAGCAACCTTATTCTTGAAGATTGCATTTATCGACCAAAAGCCCCTCCGCTTATCGGCGTTGTCAACCACATCGTCGTGAATTAAAGTAGCTGTATGCAGCAATTCAACAAGAGTTGCACCCCGGTATGTTCTCTTATTAACACTACCTGAAAGTTTAGCCGAAAGCAGTACAAGCAGCGGTCTAATCTTCTTCCCCTTTTGTCTGATTATATACCGGGCTATTAAATCCACCAGCCCTACTTTGGACTTCATCGATGCTTTAAACAAGTCGTTAAACTCTTCTAACTCCGGCTTGATCGGCTTACTAATTTGTGTTAATGTCCCTTTGATCACTTCTTTTTCGCTGCTAATTTTGAAATAAATATACTTATCTCATATAATAAAACCAATGGAACTGCCAATACGATTTGAGAAACCGGATCTGTACCTGGAGTTAAAAATGCTGCTAATATCAA
>CAZTDB010000318.1:0-4009 GCA_964612385.1 uncultured Ignavibacteriaceae bacterium | reverse complement strand
GGTAATAATTGTTGTCTCTTACCCAGTAATACTGCATCCAGCCGAGTGAATATGCGCGGTTGTTGTAACTTATCAGCGAATCGATAAATGCACTTGCGTTTATCTGTGCCGGTCTTTCCGATGGAACAACCGTTGTTACTGTGTACGAATTTGTTTTTATGTCCGCGGTATCAACTGTAAATCTTTCCGATTGCACATATACTTTTCCGATTACCGGAAGCGAATTGGATGTTACGGTATAACCGCTTTGTATTGAGCCGGCGGTTATAGGGTTTGTAGTTGTGTAAAAACGGTCAAGTATGTTCACCACTTTTTCCGTCTGCCAATTTACCGGTGCTGATGCTGTGCTTGTTGTTGTGTCTTCAACATAAATATTGGCAGCAGACTGATTGCTTGCTGCTTCGTTGGTTATTGTGTATGAGTATTGAAGAACTCCGTTTGCAGTTGTTATTTCTACAGATGCTTTGGCGCTCAAGTCGTTGCGCGGTTCGGTTACTTTGGGTAGAAAACTTAACAAATGCTCTGTGTTATATCTGAGCAGAGCATAAGCTTCGCTGGTTATTGCGCCGCTGCTGTCGATATCTACATTTCTTAATATGTTTTCAAGATTAAGCCGTGCATGTAAGGAGTCCCCTTGTTGCAGTAAAGTCTTTGCGTTCGTTAAATACGTTTCATATTTGTTTTTGGTTGCTTCTTGTTTAATCCAGCCACATGAATAAGCTTGATTATTGTAGTTTGTAAGTGAGTCTAGAAATATCATAGAATTATGAGTATCCGGTGGATCTTTTGGACCTATAGTCCAGCCTTTCAAACTATTTTCAAAAATGTTATCATTTTCAACCGAGTCCGGTTCTTCTTCCAAAATTGGTACGTCTATCCATCCCATAGAATAACTTACAGTAGGAATCGGTAATCCTTTTGAATAAAGAATAAAGCCCTCTAATGATGAATCGGGTTTTATCATTGCCAATGAATCAATTGCTCCCCAAAACACTTTATTTACATCCTCATGTGGTAATGGACCGATCCAGTTTGTTGGTGATTTTGATGAGTCTATTATTGCCTGTTTTATGAAAAAGTAGGTGTCAACATCTTGTTCACTGGCTGCATCGCTAATGATTTTATAAGAATACTTATAAGTTGTATCTGCTCGGTTTACATCAGCTTTTACAATAACTTTTATTTTATTTGCATCGGGAACTCTATATATAACTAATGAATCTTGACCGAATGAATGTGAACTGAATAACAATATCAATATCAAAATATTATTAAAGTTTACTTTTGCTCTCATGTTATTTAACCCTCATATGATAGTGTGGATTTTTATCAGTATGTTTTAATAAAATACCATCTGCATATTTTGAAAATAATTCTTCCATTACCTTCTGTTTAATGTAAACGCAATTACCATCTGAGTCCAATCCTCTAAATGATATATCAGCATTTTTGCCTACCCGATGTTCTTTATGATCGCCACCCCAAAGATTATTAGTATCAAATCTTCCCCCATAAACTAAACTCATATCGTTGATTAATATTTTCGTCCCGTTGGAGTACAAATGATAATCTTCTGCAATATCACTTATAGCAGTTATTAGTTTAAGTGTACCATAGTGGTTTGAATAGTGCTGTGAAGAAGGTCTTGCTGGTTGACAGACATAATTATCAGGTGTCCCAATTAATTCATAGTAATCACTGACCGGTAAAGACACCAAACCTGGGACCTTATAATAAATCAGTATAGCAGAAGAAACATTCATGTTGCTCGCAAGCGATGATTGAAATACATATTCGCCGCCGAATTCACCCGATTCAATTTTAACATTTTTTATTGTACCAGATTGATCTGTCACTAAAACTATATCATTTGTTTGTGAATTAATTGAGCCACATTTTTCTCGAGGCAAACTATTTATATGATCGTGTCCGCCGGTTCCTTCAATTCTTTTAATCATTAATTTCACGGCAGCGTTTGATAGAGGCCGCTCTCCTTTTTTGACTGCGATATCAACAATGGTTTGGGGATTATATCCCTTTTCCGGAACCTTCAACTTTGGCCAAATTGATTTTTCCCCGGTCACAGTAATCTCTATTTTTAAATTCTCTACCTTTCCACTTGCCAATCCAAACCCGCTGTATTCAAACGGATTTAGTATGCAGTAATCCGACATTTGATTTGTCACTGAATTCATCTTCCCTTTCAACTGCAATAGCTTTCCGCTTAGAGCTGTTCCTTCATAAGGTAAGTATGTTGTACTCTCATCAGATGGTACACCTACCCGCAATACTATATTTGTATCCGCAGACGAAATAGAATTATTCACAACAAATCTTACCGGGGCACTTACGTTAATAAAGTATTGCCCCAGATCTCCATTTGATGTTAATATATTTCCGGCTGTGCATCCTTCTTTTATTCCCACTTCAAATAATGTATTCGATGGAAAATCTGTTTCGGTTCCGTACTTATCTACTTTCTTTACTATTACATCTACCGTATCTCCGGGCACTAAACTTTCTTCTGCAAAATATGCTTTCACATACGCTGTATCGTTTGCAGTTCCAATCGTTATCGTTCCTTCGCCCCAAAGCTGCACATCCTCTGTTGTTCCTTGCACTGAGTTCTGATTATTTATTTTCCCGGGTGTTACTCGCCCCCAAATTATTCCAGCTGTTGTTCTCACAAGTATCGTTGATTCCACTCTTTGCCCGGTGATCTCTTCTTCGGCTATAAACTTAAACCCCGGCGGAATGTTTAGGAGATAGTCCGACATATCTCCCCATTGAGGAACGTAAAGTGTTCCGTACTCTGCACCGCCGATTATCTCCGCATCATAGTATTGATCTTCTGGAAAATCACTCTGTGTTCCATCCATATTTTTCTTCTTCAGTATTATCGATGCCGTGTCGCCCGGCATTATTGTTTCCGGAAGGAATGTTACTATGATTCCCTCTTTGTGAATCTTTATTATAAAATCATACGGAGAAATATCCGGATTGGTTGTTGTTACTCTTACACACGCCCGCTCTTCTGTTGTTGGAAGTTCTCCATCTGCTGTGAACTTGAATTTCAGCTTTCCGTTTTCGTGCGGTAAATTATTTGCTGTTGTTACAAGTTCTTTCGTTACCGGATGTCTGATGTGTCCGAATGTTTCTCCTTGTGTTATTATCAGATTATACTTTGTTGTATCCTGAAGACGAACATCATCGCAATCGCTTTCGCCTTCCATTTCTACCGTCATCTCTATTGTGCTTCCTTCAAGCATATCCCATATTCTTTTTACAGAATATAAACTGAAATAATTTCCCGAACCGAGTATTTTCAATGAGTCTGTCCTTGTTACTCCACCTATCTCAGCTGTTACGTTTACATTTGCATCATTGCCTTGATAAGGCACATTTAATCTTATTGATAAATTTGATACATCGTTAATGTGTGTGAAGGTTTCGCTTGTTATTATTTCTCCGGTGTTTTTGTTATTAAGTTCTACTCCTGCAACACTGCTGTTAATATTAAACTTCACATATGTTGATGATGTGATCGGTTGATTATAATTAATTATTTTCAAACCGCTTTCAATCTTGCTGCAGATATAATCATTGTCAATATGAAGATTAAAATCAACCGGCGTATTTTCGGGCAATGTAGTTATTGTTATGTTTATTGTTGTTGAAATTACCGCAGTTTCCTCTCCTCCGTTGTAGAGCCATCTGCTTCCATAATTTATTCCTTGTCCTTCATAAATTGCTGTATAACCTACTTCCGTTCTTTGCCCGGCTGATAATGTTGAGCTGATTGATATTTGATAATCTCCATTGAGCGGTGGAAAATAAAGATAAACATATGGATTAGTTCCGCCGGTACCACTGCCGCTTTGTGTTTTGGTTGGACCTACTACGGTTGCCGTCAACGGCAGTGCGCCGCCGATCTGAAATTCAAGCTGCGATTCCTCTTGAACCGTCTTCGGTATTTTTGACAATGTCTGTTTTGGGCTTACTTTTACTT
>CAZTDB010000317.1:0-4028 GCA_964612385.1 uncultured Ignavibacteriaceae bacterium | reverse complement strand
CCAATAGATTAAGAGTCTACTGCTCTACCAACTGAGCTAAGGGTGCGGTGCAAAATTAAAAATTTTCGCCGAGCGTTCAAAATAGTATGGATTAAAGTGGTTTGTTTTACGAAAGAGTTTTTAGAAGCGACTTTACCGGCACGATCTAATCAGAAAAATTTTTCTGAAGCAGCCGCAATGCTCGATTGGGATAATCGGTTTCGATTCCATCAACACCAAGATTAATCGCTTTCATAATTTGCTGCGGTGAGTTTACTCCCCATGATATTATTTTAAATCCTCTTAGTCGGGCTTTTTTAACAAAAAATTTCGTTAAAAGCAGTCTATGCGGCTGCAGATATTCAACATCAACATTGAAAATGCTGCCAAATGAAATTCCCTTATCGATTATCATCCCAAGAAAAGGAATTCGAAAAGCGTATACATAGCACAATGGAATTTCCGGCGCCGATTCGCGAAGTCTTTGCAGAACTTCTTGGTTAAATGATTTTAGAATCACACGGTTTGCAGTCTTATTTTGTCTGATAATCTTGATAACATTTTCTTCAATGCCCGGGGATTGATGAGAACCGGTTTTAAGCTCGATAATAATTATAATAGTATCCGGCACTGCTTCAATTGCTTCTTCAAGCGTTGGAATTTTTTCTCCTTCAAAATTAGGATCGAACCAGCTTCCTGCATCTAATTTTCTCAGCTCATCAAGAGTGAAATCGGAAACGCTGCCATTGCCGTTTGTGGTTCTGTCTATAGTTTCATCATGAATGACTACAAGCCTTCCGTCTTTTGTTTGGTGAACATCCAGTTCAATTGCATCGGCGCCCATCTTTACTGCAAGTTTAAATGCGGCGATAGTATTTTCAGGTGCATACGCCGAAGCCCCTCTATGTGCAATAATCATCGGCCTGCTGTTCTTTTCCTCAATTGCAGAACTAACAATACCTAGCAGCGTTATTGTAATAAGCAAGTTAATCATAGAATAAAATTATCTTTTGGCTATAACCAACATCTCAAAATCTTCTGTTGTGAGCTTATCATCTCTTGAGAATGCCCCGAGCTTTGCACCGTAAATATCAATCGTTCTGTAGCCTAAAGATTTTAACAGCCAGGTTATTTCGGAAGGAACGTAATATCTTTCATTACAATTCAGTTCCTTTTTGTTTCCCGAGTCATCTATAACAGTAGTAATATTGTAATCACGAAAAGTCATTAAGTCAAATGCATTATGATTATAGGCGGCTTGTCCTTCTTTCGAATTTGCAGAAAAAAATTTCTTAAGTGAATGAAATAAAGGGAACAATCCGTTCAATGTTGTAAATATCAGCTTGCCCCCAGGAGTTAATGCATTAGTAACGTTTCTTAATATTTCACAATTCATTTCATCTGTTTCCATTAAGGGGAATGCCCCTTCGCAGAGCATTATAGCCAAATCAAATTCATTTGTGAAAGGCAAATTTCTTGCATCGTGTTTTTGAAAATCGATTTTAAGATTCAGCTCATTTGCTTTTTCATTAGCACGCTGAAGCTGCGATTCGGATAAATCGATACCGGTAACCGTGTATCCTCTTTTCGTTAATTCGATTGAGTGCCTGCCGGTACCGCATCCTACATCAAGAATTTTCAGCAACTTGTTAAAATTTATTTCTCTTTCTATAAAGTCACACTCGCCGGTAGTGCCTTGAGTAAAAATCTCTTCATCGTACTTTTTGCCATAGTTTTCAAAAAGTGATTCGTACCATTGTTTCATGCTAATTACTCCCTGTTTAATTTGTTTGAGCGTGCAACTAATTCATTCATTTATCTTGTATCTTCTTCCATGCGGCAATAATAAGGATTCATTTCACAGAACAGACTTGATTCATCCACTTCCTGAATATTAATCTCAACATTAATTTCCGAAGTAAGGGTGAGGAAACGGTTTCTATCTACTGTGGAAGCCGTGAAGCCATCCTTACAAACAATTACACCGCCGCCTGTTTTCTCATAATCAATTTCTCCCAACATCTCTGCTTCTGACTGCAATTTAAACCATTCGAGTCTGTGCTGCCAAAACTTTTCAGAGTAGCTTGAGAATAATATTTTGCCACCGGTCTTTGTTACACGAACGCTTTCTTTAATAAGCTGCTTTTGATCAATGTGGAAAGCCGAGATTCCATTTTGAATACAGATGGCGACATCAAAAGTGCGATCAAAAAATGCAAGTTGCGCCGCATTCATTTGTATAAGAAAATAATTGCGCGTTCTGTGAAGAAAAGCCCCGGCATAAATTAAACTAGCGATGGATGTATCAATTCCCACAACCAATCGAGCCTTTTTTGCGAGTGTCGGAATTATTCGTCCGTAGCCGCATCCTAATTCCAGCACCAAATCGCACGGGCTGATCCTTTCAATAACAAAATTAAGTTCTGCTTCAAGGTACTGCCTCACACGAGGTGGTGCAATCTCGTAACATCGATACAGATTTTCGGCAGAAAGTTTTTCTGCGTAATAATTTTTCACGAAGATAGTTTAAATTTATTTTGAAAGTTATTTCTTTTTCCTCTCTGGGATTTGTTCCCCAAAAGCATTGCTCTGTTAATCACGTATTCTAATTCTATGCGCTTCAACTAACAGCAGCTTACCGGAGTAATATTCCATATTGACGTGAGTTGAGAATAATGCTTTCAGCCTCTCCAGTATATGTGGAATAGCCTCGGGGTGATTCTTAACTTGAAGCGCGATGCTCCCCTTATGATCAGATGGTGGATAAGTAATAATATCCGCAAAATCTCCGTTTAATGACACTAAAATAGAATCAAGTTCTCTCGCTTTTGAAATAACCATCTGATCGGGCGAATCTGTCGGCAGATAGTTTCTCATCCGAAAAACTTCACACCCGGCATCTAAAAGTGATTGGATAATAGAATTGGAAATGCAATGATCGGCAAAAAGCTTTAAAGTCATGAAGCCACAATCCCGAATTCCGCCAATTCACGGGCATAATCCAGACAAGCTCTAATTTGTTCGATTGTAAGATCCGGAAATTCACTTATAATTTCCTCCGGCTTATTACCATTGGCTAAATATCCTAAAACGAGGCTGACGGGGATTCTTGTCTCTTTAATTCGGGGTTTACCGCGAAGCACATCCGGTGTGCTCACTATATAATCTCTCCAATTTGTGTACATACTATCCTCTGCTATTTTGATTAACTATCGAAACAAAATATAATTCTTCTTACAACATAAAATTAATGTACATCAACTTATATAGGTAAAACATTTTTTACCGATCAAACATCTCCACCCACATCCCAATTTCCACACCAGCTTACAGGAATTAAATTTTTCAATAACATAATTAAACTCAGCTTCAAGATACTGCTTCACGCGCTGCGGAGCTATTACATAACATCGGAACAGTTGTTCGGCAGAAAGTTTTTCTGCGTAATAATTTTTCATACGCATACTTTAAAATGTAACAGGACTACGATATTGAAAAACTCTATCACTTTGTCCTGAACTATATATCTTTGCCCGCTAAATAAAATCGAGCCAATCCCAAATTGCAAAAAGATGGGGGCGGCTGATCTTTCTGTATCTCTTGTTCTGCCGGTTCGATCGCTCTTAGCAAGGGGCGCGTCAAGAAAACATCTTGCGGCAATGTTGATGTAAAATTAAGCTGTTTAATTACCGAGTTATGTACATTCAGCGAAGTTTCTCAAATAACAAAACCATACATCTGTTTTTATTTTGCTAAGATGCAAGACAGCTTCTTTATAAAATTAGGGTCTATGTCGATCATAGTGGGTAGTTAAACTAAAACATGCATTCGATATAGAAAACTTCAGTATAACGTGAGTTGAAAAATTACCTTCAGCTTAAGTAATAATGTGTAATTTTCTTTCTTTCACTTACCGTTCGCTTCAGCGAACGGAGGAACTAGCACACAAAATCAAGGGGGCTTTCCCAAAGGGATCTAGGGATAGCCCTAATACTAGCCTTTTTTGTGGCTATCCCTAGATCCTTCGGAAAGCCGGGATGGTTTTCATT
>CAZTDB010000316.1:0-4036 GCA_964612385.1 uncultured Ignavibacteriaceae bacterium | reverse complement strand
TTGTATCTGAATATGATTCCAACTTGTTTTAATAATTCATTATACCTAAAACAATTTTGATATTATTTCATAAGCCCCGATATAAGTCCCTATAATGCTCCCGGTACCTGCCAGTAAAAACACAAGTAGTACTTTTAGCAGCTTATTGTTCCACCACATTTTTATTTTGCCGGCATCATCAATCACTGAATGGATTTCACTTACCAACGGAGGCTGATAATACACTTGCACAAATGCAGCAATATATCCGGCACCTATAACCGGACTTAAACTTGTAAACGGGGCTGCAAAGAATGCGGCAAGTATGGTGAACGGATGTGCTGCGGCAATTAACGCTCCGAAGCTGCTTGGTATACCATTGGCTAATATCCAATAGAGAAAGTTGCTGCCTGCTTCATTCAATCCCTTATTAAAACCAATGTAAAACAGCGAACCAATAATGATTGCAGGAACAGTCCAGCCTAACCACTTCATCCAATTCGATGAAGGTGGGATTACTTCTATTGCCGACAAATCTATTTCTCCGTCATCACTAATTAAAATTTGTTTGATGCCTTCGATATGTCCGGCTCCTACTACAGCAACTATTTTTTTACCATCCGTATTTTTAATTTTTTGAGCAAGATATTGGTCGCGTTCATCAACGATAACTTTCTTAATTACAGGCATTACTCTGCCTAATTCGCTCATCATTTCGGTTAGAAGGTCTTTTTGTTTTAATTGTTCTAATTTTTCATCGGTCATTTCTGTATTATTGAAAAAGCCCGCAAGCCCTGATGAGACGAATTTCAATTTTTGAAAGAAAGACATTGAGTTCCATGCACGCTTTAATGTGACTCGAACATCTCTATCGCAAAGGTCAAAAGGAATATTGTGTAGTTTAGCAGTGTTAACAGCTTGAAGCAGCTCTAGGCCTGGAATTACACCTAATTTTTCACCAAGCTTTTTTTGATAGGAGGCTAACAGCAAATTGACAAAAAGAGTTGTTAGTTGTTTTTCCCGTATGATAGTTTTTAAATCGAGTGACTCCCATCTTTTTTTCTCAGCAAGAGCCGTAAATCTTTGTTGATCTAATTCTATACAAACCTTATCGGGAAGTTCTTTTTCTATAACCTCTTTAACTAATTCAGCCGAGGCTTTCGAAATATGTGCTGTCCCTAAAAGGATGTATTGCTTATTATTACTTGAAATTATATGAACATCGGAAGGATATTCTTTAATTTGCATTAATTCTTTTTCCGGCAAAATATTTTCTCCTTTACCTTAACTAATTTTGGATGTACTTTTCAAATAAAATGCGCTTAAAACTTGTAATGGTTTATCGTCTTTTTAAGGTTAATAATTTATTATCCTTTTGTATTGAGCTTTTATGCATCAACTCTCAAGGCAGTTTTCTGAATTAACTAATGCAGTTAAAAAATTTTGAGTGCAAATTTAAGCAAATTTAACGATATATGAGTCCTGTAAATTGGATATTTATTAACGCAATAACCAATTCTTAAAGTTTATAATTAATTAAGGGATAATAAGATGATACTATTTTCATTAATAAGCGGTGAAAAAAGAATTCGCAGCACTTACTTTTTATTAGGAATTCTGACAGGTTTAATAACTTTATCGGTTGGATTAACATTTATGAGCCGGGAAGAAACAGCCGGTTCAAGCAAGCCAAACCAAATTATCCCCAACGAAAAATTAACCGCAGGTGTTGTTATTTCCCCGAAAATTCCAGAAAGAATGGACTTCGCGGGTGAGAGGACACCGCTTGAAAAATTTGATGTTAGAGAAAGGATTGACCGAGAAATTATTGTGAATACTTACTGGCATTCCTCGACAATTTTAATGATGAAAAGAGCAAACAGATGGTTTCCGGTGATTGAACCAATTTTAAGGAAGAATCAAATCCCGGAAGATTTTAAGTATGTTGTCTTAGTTGAAAGCGGTTTGCTTAATCTAATTTCTCCGGCGGGTGCGACGGGATTTTGGCAATTCTTAAATTCAACTGCGAAGGAATATGATTTAGAAGTAAATGACGAAGTAGACGAACGATATCATGTGGAAAAATCCACTGTGGCAGCGTGCAGGTACATAAAAGCTGCTTACGATACTTTTACTAATTGGACAATGGCTGCCGCTGCATTTAATATGGGAATAAGTGGTCTCCGGCGTCAGGTTGAAAAGCAAAAAACTGACAATTATTATAATCTACTTCTTAATGAAGAGACATCCCGCTATATGGCAAGGGTTTTGGCAGTAAAAGAAATTTTTTCAAATCCGGCGGCTTATGGATATTTTATAAATACTGATGAACTTTATCCCAAATTATTATTTAAGGAGATTGGGGTAAGCTCTTCGATAAATAATTTAACAGAATTTGCCTTTGAACATGGGATAAGTTATAGCTTGCTAAAAATATTTAATCCTTGGCTAAGAAATGATAAGCTATTAAATAAAAAAGGAAAGATGTATAAAATCAAAATTCCAATTGGAGATGGAACTGAAACTGTGAAATTGGAATAACAAATCATTTATAAACTCAAAGGGTGTAAACTACTATTTATTGACTGTTCAATAAAATATTGGAGATTAAAGACATGATAAACAAAATAAAAATAAAATATTGCTGGTGTTTTCTTGCTTGTATAATTTTATTCTCTTCTTGCAGCTCTCAAAAGGTTTTTCTATCGGAAGACCATATTCAGGGCATCGTTTTAAAATTAGATTCCCTGATAGAAAGTAAAACAGATGACAAATCCCCCGGATACGCAGCCATGATCATAAAAGATTCGGAAATAGTTTATCTTAAAACCGCAGGGTTTGCCGATATCGCAGCAGAGAAAGAAATAGCTCAGAATACAGCTTTTTATCTGGCATCTTTATCCAAACAATTTACAGCTATGGCAATCATGATTTTATACGAAAGAGGTAAATTAGATTTCGACGATCCGATATATAAATATTTTCCCGATTTTCCAGCGTATGGAAAAGATATAATAATCAGAAATTTACTTACACACTCTTCCGGCTTGCGCGATCATTATGAAGTGGTTGGAGTAGATATCGATTCGCTTACAAATACGGATGTTTGGAATATTCTGTTGAATCAGGATAGCTTGCAGTTTAAACCTGGAGCTAAAATGCGATATTCGAACTCCGGCTATGTTATACTTGCGATGTTAGTGGAAAGAATTTCAGCCCGGTCATTCAGCCGGTTCCTGGCAGAAAATATATTTGATCCGCTTGATATGAATAATACCGTAGTTTATGATGAGAAAAAACCTCATGTTACAAACCGGGGAATCGGTTATGTAAAAGACAGCATCGGTTCATTTACTAAATCTGATTATTCACTATCGACAACCGGGGCTGGCGGTATTTATTCCACCCTTGAAGATCTCTATAAATGGGATCAAACGTTGTATACCGAAAAATTGATCAAATCGGAGACTATCGCTGAGGCGTTTTCACCATTTTTGACCAGTGACGGAACAATCACAAATTATGGGTTCGGGTGGATGATTGACGAATACAGAGGAATTAGCTACCACTATCATACCGGATCATTAAAGGGTTTTCGCAATATTATCCTTCGGATTCCGGAACATAGATTTACCTTCGTCGTCTTATCAAATGCCGGTGAGCACTTGATAACAAAAGAGCAATTTCCGGAAATATTTTTTATACGCCCGTAAACAAAAGTGTTTTAATTTGAGTATAAATTGCTGAATATTTAAAACCGGTACCTCGATGTTTAATAAAAAATGAGAAATTTTGACGAAATATGTGAATCTTAGCCGGTTGTTTATAATCTAATGAAAAAATTTAACATACACCTGATTTTTGACTTAAAAAAATCAACGTAAGTTATTATCTTTAAATTTTGAAAATTGCATCTTATTCCAGATAATTAATAAACTAAAGCAACAAGCTTAGGAGAACAAAAAATTGAAGATCACAAAACAATTTACTAACCGGGAAAGTAAATCCTTAGATAAGTACTTGCAGGACATCGGAAAGGATGATCTTTTAACTCCTG
>CAZTDB010000315.1:0-4037 GCA_964612385.1 uncultured Ignavibacteriaceae bacterium | reverse complement strand
AATTGAAAATAAATACTCAAGAATATCACCTCAACTTACTGTCCGTTTTAAAGATTTGTTTGACGTTCAAGCTGCCTACGTAATTGGGAAAGAAGATAATTGGGGATTAGCTGCTTCACCTTCAGAAGATTTCGAATTTAATGGTATCGGAGCAGCAGCCCGGATTTTTATAACTTCTGATTGGTCCTGCGGTTTGCAATATGATAAGTATTCGTCAACTAACGAAGCTGCCGGTAAAAAAGTATTAGACTATCATCGTTTAGTACCTACGTTAACCTATGTTGTAAATGGTAATATTTCTCTAACCGCATATTATGAAGCTAATCTGCTTGATATTCCTTCTGAAACAAAAGTGAATAAGTTTTATTTAAATATGAGAACAATGTTTTAATTAATTCTTAATTGGGGAATGAGAGAAATCCCATTCCTCAAATTTTAATGAGGTAAGTAAAATGAAAAAAACTATTAACTATCTATTAGCATCCATCGTATTAGCTTTATTGTTCGGGTTTCAGATCGATAAAAATGAAGATGACGATCCTGCTGGCAAGAAAATATTTATAGCAAATAAATGTGCAACCTGTCATTCTGTTGAATCTGCCGATATTGTTCTGAAGAAAAAGAAAGGTAACATACCCGATCTATCAGATGTCGGTACGAAATTCGATTCTGAATTTATGAAAAAATGGATATTGAAAGAAGAGACTATTGATGGTGTTAAGCACATGCACACTTATAAAGGTTCCGATGAAGACTTAATAACATTAGTAGAATGGCTGATGAGTTTAAGCCAGCAAGAAGCCGCTGACAGCACCGAAACTATTGAAAGCAAAAACGAAGCCGTCCAGGACAGCGTGGACATTCAGTAGTAGTTACTATTTCTTCAATAAAAAAAGACTATTTAATAGTGTCAGTTGAAAATTTGGGAGATTAGTTCTCCCAAATTTTTAATCGCCAAGTACTACTTTTTGAGATTACAATAATTACAAATTGATTTGATCATTAGAATAATATTAGACGGGCTAAATTAATTCCTACTGCTCATCTATAATCCTGTACGAGTGAGTTATATCCACAGCTTTTTTCAGCATAGCTGTTGCACTGCAATATTTTGTTTGTGAAAGCTCAATTGCTCGTTCAACATCTTTTGTTAGAATATCCTTTCCGTAAAAAACATACTCGAGATGAATTTTAGTAAAAACCTGAGGATGTTCTTCAGCAACCTCGGCGGAAATATTTACTCCATAGTCTTGAAGACTAACCCGTTTCTTTTGTAAGATGCTTATGACATCGCTGCTTGTGCATCCGCCAAGGGCAAGCAAAATTAATTCTTTAGGACGAATACTTGCATCGTTTCCTCCGAACTCTTTCGAACCGTCCATTGTAATCCAATGGTTTGAATCTGATTTACCTGCAAGAGTTATTCCCTTTATCTGTTTGATATACGCATTTTTAACAGCCATTTAGAATCCCAAATTATTTAGTGATTATAATTGTTGAAAGTACGATGTAATAATCCTATAAAAGATTCATTACAAAAAAAGTAGAGACGCCCGAAAGGGCGTCTTAAACAACAGAGTAAGAATAGCTGCAGACATCTGGACGACGAATACTCCCCAAAAAGAGTCTTGCCGAAAATTGAATTGTTTACCGATAAAACAAAGCTTTATGAAAAAGACGCACCAGTCAAATTGATCCTTCGGACGGTGCGTCTCTACATACAGTGTAATTAATAAACCATTAATTTCAACCCGAATTTGTTTAAGTTTGTTGTTACAATTTTATGAATTTTTATTAATTAAGAAATGAAGGAGAATGACTGATGACTACCATAGTAGATGTTCTCGCAAGAGAGATATTAGACTCGAGAGGAAATCCAACCATAGAAGTTGAAGTTCAGCTTGAATGCGGTGTAATCGGAAGAGCTGCTATTCCCAGCGGTGCATCCACAGGCGAACACGAAGCGGTTGAATTGAGAGACGGCGATAAAAGTCGTTACCTTAGCAAAGGTGTTTTAAAGGCTGTTGAAAACGTAAACGAAAAAATTGCAGATGAAATAATTGACCTCGACGCTGTGGATCAAATTGCAATAGATAATCTGCTGATCAATCTCGATGGAACAGATAACAAATCGGTTTTGGGTGCAAATGCAATTTTAGGCGTTTCGCTTGCCGTAGCCAAAGCTGCGGCAGAAGCGTTAGAGCTTCCGTTGTACCGGTACATTGGCGGCGTAAATGCGCGCACTCTGCCTGTGCCGATGATGAATATTCTGAATGGCGGCAAGCATGCAGATAATAATGTTGACTTTCAGGAGTTTATGATAATGCCTGTAGGTGCACCAAATTTTGCCGAAGCATTAAGAATGGGTGCCGAAACTTTTCATGCACTGAAATCGGTGCTTGCAAAGAAAGGATACAATACTGCCGTTGGCGACGAGGGTGGTTTCGCACCGAATCTAAAATCAAACGTGGAAGCGCTTGAAGTTATACTCGAAGCCATAAACAAAACAGGATATAAAGTCGGTACTGATATAGTTTTAGCATTAGATCCCGCCGCAAGCGAGATGTATTCAAAAGAAAAAAATCTTTACCAATTTTTCAAATCGGATAAGACTGAAAAAACTGCGGCGGAAATGGTTGAGTATTGGGCAAATTGGGCAAAGCAGTATCCGATCGTTTCTATCGAGGACGGGCTTGCCGAGGACGATTGGGAAGGCTGGCAATTACTGACCGAAAAGTTAGGCGATAAAATTCAGCTCGTAGGTGATGATATTTTTGTTACTAATACCGAACGGTTAGCAATGGGAATTGAAAAAGGCGTTGCTAATTCAATTTTAATTAAAGTTAATCAGATCGGTACGCTGACCGAAACTCTTGAAGCAATTGAAATGGCAAAGAAAGCCAGCTATACGAATGTGATTAGTCATCGTTCCGGTGAAACAGAAGATACAACAATTGCAGATATTGCGGTTGCTACAAATGCCGGGCAAATTAAAACCGGCTCATTGTCTCGAACCGATCGAATTGTAAAATACAATCAACTGCTGAGAATAGAAGAAGAGCTTGATACTACTGCATTGTTTCCGGGAATATCTGCTCTTAATTATGTTTTATAACAATTCATAGTCCCCGGCATCAAACGGTGCCGGGCTGTAAATACAAGGGGAGATTTATGCCGCAAAACCAACTGCAAAAATGCAGCAGCCTTATTAAGAAAAACAAAGTTGAAGTGATTGATCTTAAAGCCATCGATATTACCGGCAGGCTTCATCATATTTCATTACCTGTATATAATAATATTCTCGAAAGGCTTTTGGAAGAAGGTGTAGGATTCGACGGCTCGAGCTACGGATTCAGAAAAGTTGAAAACAGCGATATGATTCTTATGCCCGATCTATCTACAGCAGTTTTAGATCCGTTTAGAGATGCGCCTACACTTAGCTTTTACTCCCACATCGTTTTAACAGACGGTAAACGTTCATCATTTTCACAGGACGGAAGGTATCTTGCTAAACGGGCTGAACAATTACTGAGAAAGACAACAGGCGCAGATAGGTCATGGTGGGGACCGGAATTTGAATTCTACATTTTTTCCAATGTTGAATACGATACACGAACCGCCTCTTCTTATTATAAAGTTGAACATGCCGAGGAATTTTATAAGAAAGCATATCATGCCGCAAACCCATTCGATGTATACGACGATTTCAGAGATGAAGCATGCAAGCTGCTTAAAACATTCGGAATTAAAGTGAAGTATCACCATCATGAAGTTGGCGAAAGAGGACAGCAGGAAATAGAAACCTATTTTTCCGATTTGCTAACCACGGCTGATAACATTGTAACAACAAAATATGCACTTTTTAATTTTGCCCGACAGAAAAATTTGTTCATTACGTTTATGCCGAAACCCATGTATCAGCAGGCAGGCAACGGAATGCACCTGAATTTATTTCTCACCAAGAATGGCAAAAATGTTTTTTACAAAAAAGGTGAATACGGAAACTTAAGCGAGCTTGCAAGATTTTTTATCGGCGG
>CAZTDB010000314.1:0-4046 GCA_964612385.1 uncultured Ignavibacteriaceae bacterium | reverse complement strand
TAAATTGTGCTTTCGAAACGGCGAGGGCAATTGCGTTTGAAGTGCATGTAAAGGGTAGATCCGTAGTTTTTACAGGTTTGCTTAAGGATTGTTTGAGAGTTTCCGCAATTCTTGAAGAAATTGCTCTTAATACACAGATAACCACTTAAATCACGTTACGTAAAAATTTTCGTTTATATGAAAAACTTTCGAAGAATCCTATGGACATCCCCCTCTCCCCTGCACAGCAGCCTTCGGACTTCTCTTACCAGGAGAAGGGGGTTGGGGGTTATCCAAAGGACTCATTTGAGAGTTTAATTTATGTGCGTAAGGTGAGTTACTTAAGTTTAAGTTAATAATCGTCTAAAGCTTTAGTTTTATTGCACAAAACCGATACCGACACAGCTTCTTCGAAATTGTAACTGCAACTGCTTATCTCTATATTTGCACGCAATTTATAATCAATTATTAAGGACAAATTGAAAAAACCCAGAAACGAAATCAGAAATATTGCTATCATTGCACACGTAGATCACGGAAAAACCACCCTTGTTGACCACATGCTAAAACAAACCGGAGTTTGGCGCGAAAACCAACATGTTGAAACTCGTATAATGGATTCAAATGCATTAGAAAAAGAGAGAGGAATAACGATTTTAGCTAAAAACCTGAGTGTTTTATATAAAAAAACGAAGATCAATATAATCGATACCCCCGGGCATGCCGACTTTGGTGGTGAAGTAGAAAGAATTTTAAAAATGGTTGACGGAGTGCTTCTTTTAGTAGATGCAGCCGAAGGTCCGCTTCCTCAAACTAAGTTTGTGCTAAAAAAATCTTTAGAATTGGGCTTGAAACCAATTGTTGCTATAAATAAAATCGATAGGAAAGATGCCCGTCCGGATGAAGTTTTAAATGAAGTATTTGATCTTTTTGTATCTCTCGGAGCTAACGATGAACAATTGGACTTTCCGTACTGTTTCACTAATGCAAAACAGGGGATAGCCAAAAATCAGTTAGGTGATGAAAGCAATTCACTCCAGCCGCTTTTCGAAATTATTCAGAAACATGTACCTGCTCCAATTGTATCTATGAGCGAGCCTTTTCAGATGCTCATATCTTCTATCGACTATAACGATTATTTAGGAAGGATTGGAATAGGCAGAGTTCACAGCGGTACGCTGAAAGTCGGTGACAATATTGTGCTTGTTACAACTACAGGAGAAAAAATTAATTCCAAAATTGCTAAGCTTTACTCATTTGAAAATATCAGAAGAGTAGAAACTAAAGAAATTACAGCAGGCGATATTGGCGCGGTGGCAGGGCTTGAAGACGTAGACATCGGCGATACTATTGCGAGTCAGATAAAGCCGGAAGGTCTTCCATTCGTATCGATAGATGAGCCTACTATTACGATGAATTTTATTGTTAATAATTCTCCTTTTGCCGGCACAGACGGGAAATATGTTACCACAAGAAATTTGAATGAGAGACTTTTAAAAGAATTAAAATCAAATGTGAGCTTGAGAGTGGAGATTACCGACTCGCCCGATGTTTTCAAAGTAAGCGGAAGAGGAGAGCTTCATCTGGCAATTCTTATCGAAAACATGAGGCGCGAAGGATACGAACTTCAAGTAACTAAACCACAAGTTATTTTGAAGCGGATTACTGATGTTTTATCAGAACCGATAGAGCATGTAATAATAGATGTGCCGGATGAATTTACCGGAATTGTTATTGAAAAGCTCGGTAAACGTAAAGGCGAAATGAAAAATATGATCACATTTAATGAAAATACCCGCCTTGAGTTTTTTGTGCCTGCAAGAGGTTTGATAGGTTATCGATCGGAGTTCATGACCGATACAAAGGGAACGGGAATTCTACATCATAATTTTTATAAGTACGAACTATTTAAAGGAGAAATTGTTCATCGTTCAAGGGGTGCTCTCGTAGCAATGGAAAGCGGTATTGCATCTGCTTATGCAATGTACAAACTGCAGGAAAGGTCTATGTTTTTTATTGAACCCGGAACGAAAGTATATGAAGGAATGGTGGTGGGAGAAAATTCCAGAAGTAATGACATGCGTGTGAATGTAACAAAGACCAAACAGCTAACTAATATGAGAGCATCCGGCGCAGATGAAGCTATAAGGTTAGAACCGCCGACAATTCTCACACTCGAGCAGGCAATTGAATGGATTACCGATGATGAGTATGTAGAAGTTACTCCTGCCAACATTCGAATAAGAAAAAAATATTTAACCGAGATGGATAAAAAGAAAGCAAAACTTTCAGCGAAGCAGAATAATCTAGTGAACGCTGCATAAATTTGAATTTAACTCAGTTATAAATCCAATAATAGAGGAGTAAAAATGGAAGCTAAAGTAATTGAAGGTTTAAAACCTCAAATTTTATGGCAGAGATTTTACGAAATTTCTCAAGTACCTCGCCCTTCAAAAAAGGAAGGAAAAATTTTAGAATATCTTAAAAATTTGTTTACGGAATTAAACGTTCGCTTTGAGCAAGATAATGCCGGCAATATAGTTGCATTCGTTCCCGCATCAAGCGGTTATGAAAACTCGCCTACAGTCGTTCTTCAAGGTCATGTTGACATGGTTTGTGAAAAGAACAAAAGCACTAATCACGATTTTGAAAATGATCCGATAAAGATGAAACGAGACAATGGATGGATGCGTGCTGAAGGAACAACACTTGGAAGCGATAATGGAATTGGTGTGGCTGCCGCACTTGCAGTTATAACAGATAAGGATGTTGTACATGGTCCTATTGAAATTCTTTTAACTGTTGATGAAGAAACGGGGCTTACCGGTGCAAATAATTTGCAGCCGGGTTTTATCAAAGGTAAAATTTTAATTAACATGGATTCTGAAGAGGACGGTGCTTTTTATGTTGGTTGTGCCGGAGGTATGGATACCGTTGCAGTATTCAATTTAGAATATGAAAATACTCCCGAAGGCTGCGAAGTTTATGAATTAATAGTAACAGGCTTGAAGGGCGGGCATTCCGGGCTTGATATTCAGCAGGGCAGAGGAAATGCAATTAAGATTTTAGCACGTGCTTTAAAAGCCCTCGAAAAACTGAATTATAAAATATCCAAAATTGAAGGCGGCAGCCTGAGAAATGCAATACCGCGGGAAGCTGAAGCAATTCTTTACTTAACAAAGGATGCACATAACGAAGCCGCAATGATTATTAAGTCGTTAGAGGGAGCCATTGCTAATGAATTGCGATCTACAGATGGCGGTATAACGGTTAAAATAAACAAAGTTGACTTGCACTTTCCTCAGACAATTAAGAGAGGATTAACAGACAGAATTGTAGACGCCTTGCTCGCTTTACCAAATGGGGTTATTGCCATGAGTCAGGATATTCCAGGTTTGGTGGAAACTTCAACTAATTTAGCAACAATTAAAATGGACGCTGAACTAAGGATTGGAACGAGTCAACGGAGTTCAGTTGAAAGTTCAAAACGATATATTGCGCAAAGCATAGCAGCGGTATTTAATTTAGCCGATGCAAGAGTTGAGGTCGGCGATGGTTATCCTGGATGGAAACCCAATCTCGATTCCGAAATTCTTTCGATTTCCAAAGGTGTTTTCAAATCGCTATTCAATATTGAGCCTGAAATAAAAGCTATTCATGCCGGTTTAGAATGCGGAATATTAGGAGCTAAGAATCCCGGATTGGATATGGTGTCTTTCGGACCCACAATAGAAGGCGCACACTCGCCGGATGAAAGTGTAAATATTGAAACTGTGGAAAGATTTTATGAATTGTTGAAAGGGATTCTCAAAAAGGTAGCTGAAGAGAAAAAGAAATAGGTAAAAAAGCAAAGGGGTTTGCTAAAAAAGCAGACCCCTCAAAGCTAAAATAAAGCTTAAGTTAAGCACACTTCCGGCAGTTGCATTCCTCATATATTTCTTCATAGCCGTAATCAATCGTCAACTCTTCATATTTGTTTATATCGCGAGATGCAATTAATATCAAGCTGCTCTCGTCTCCGTCAATCACTTCACAGTTATTATCGCAATCGTGATTAATAAATTTTA
>CAZTDB010000313.1:0-4053 GCA_964612385.1 uncultured Ignavibacteriaceae bacterium | reverse complement strand
AGCCGCTTTTAACTTCAACCACAAACCTCAGTGATAAATTAATCTTCCTTTCAGATCAAGCAAAAGAACAAATCCAGGTAGCAAAGAGTATTGTAAACGATGTAAGAGACCGCGTAGATAAGATACTTATACTTGAAGAAAAACTACGGAGAGGTGTTGAAGAACCCGTTACGGGATTAATAAAAAACCTCTCCGCCATATTTAACGGGGTTAACACCTTTTGGAAAACCTACAAAAAGCATTAACAAATTATTATCAAAAATTACAATCTCACCTTGAATTTAAGGAGGAACACTTTTGAAAGAATACGGAGCTGAAATAATAAAAAATATTGCGTTTGTCGGTCATGGAGGGAGCGGAAAAACTTCATTATCTGAAATATTACTTTACACTGCCGGTGAAATAAACCGCATCGGTACAATCTCCGAAGGAAATACGGTATCCGATTATTTAGAAAATGAAATCGAAAAGCAAATCTCCATACAAACATCTTTGATGCACATAGAGTGGAATAACTTTAAGCTGAATTTTCTGGATACACCCGGTTATACCGATTTTATCGGAGAGGTAAAGGCATCGATGCGGGTGTGCGATACGGTAGTAATGCTGCTTAAATCTGCCGAAGGAGTTGAAGTAGGCTCCGAGATAACAGGAAGATTCGTAAATGAATATGCACTTCCTTCTGCATTAATTATAAATAAAATTGATAACGAACACTCAAATTTTTTTGGAACTTTTGAGCAAGCGAAAGAGAGATTGACCTCGGGTGCTGTTGTCGTTACTTTTCCTACCACTGAAGGAGTTAACGCACAAACTGTTATTGATGTTTTAAAAATGAAAGCTTACACTTATGCGGATGCAGGCAGTAGAAAAGTTACCGAAACGGACATACCTTCCGAATTGTTACCTGATGCAGAAAAGTATCATACCGAACTAATTGAAAAGGTTGCCGAAACAACCGAAGAGTTGATGAATAAATATTTTGAAGAAGGTACTTTGGCACCCGAAGATCTTGAAACGGGAATTAAGCTTGCTCTGCAAAAAAGGAATTTTACACCGGTATTTGCTGTTTCAGCAACAAAGGCGATCGGAATAAATAATTTTCTTGATTTTGCCGCAAAGTATTTTCCATCTCCATTTGATAGAGGAGGTGAAGAAGCTGTCTTAGCCGGTACCAAAAATAAAGTAAAGGTTGTCCCCGATGTTAATGGAGAGCCGGTTTTGTTTGTATTCAAAACTATTTCCGAGCAGCACGTAGGTGAACTTTCTCTCTTTAAAGTATTCTCGGGTAAGGTTAACGCTGGTCTTGATCTCGTGAACCTTAGCAACAGCAAAACAGAAAGATTAAGCCAGCTTTCAATTCTAAATGGACATAAAAGAAAAGAAGTAAATTTTTTACTCGCCGGAGATTTAGGAGCGGTTGTTAAATTGAAGGATACTCACACTAATGATACTTTAGCTTCCAAAAATTTTAGTGCTATAATTTCTCAGATAGAATTTCCAGAGCCAATCATCAGAGGTGCAATTGTTCCTAAAGCAAAGGGAGATGAGGACAAAATTGCTTCTGGTTTGCATACGTTACATGAAGAAGATCCTTCCTTCAATGTTAAGTTTGATCCAGAAGTATCCCAAACAATTATATCGGGGCAGGGTGAACTCCAGCTTGCATTAGCTGTTAAAAGACTGAAAGAAAGATACGGTGTTGATGTTGACCTTGTCGAACCAAGAATACCCTACAGAGAAACGATCAAAGGAAAGGTTGACGATGCTGAGTACAAACATAAAAAGCAGTCTGGAGGGAGAGGACAATATGGTCACGTTCATTTTAAAATGGAACCGCTTCCGAGAGGTACTGGTTTCGAATTTGTTGATGCTGTTGTTGGCGGTGTGGTACCGGGCAGGTTCATCCCTGCGGTTGAAAAGGGTATTATTGATACAATGCAAAAAGGCGTTCTTGCAGGATGTAAAGTTGTTGATGTTAAAGTAACATTGTTCGACGGAACTTATCATACAGTTGATTCGGATGAAATGTCATTCAAACTTGCCGCTGCACAATGCTTCAAGAAGGGATTTTTGCAGGCAAACCCATGTTTGTTAGAGCCGATATTTAGCGTTATTATCACTGTCCCGGAAGAATATATGGGTGACGTTATGGGCGATATTTCAAGCCGCCGCGGGAAGATTTTAGGAATGGATTCCGACGGACGTTTCCAGGTAATTAAAGCTTTAGTTCCGCTTGCCGAATTATACAAATATTCTTCACACTTAAGAAGCTTAACTTCAGGGCGCGGTGCTCATAAGCGCGAGTTCTCTCATTATGAAGAAGTTCCAAAAGAAGTTGAGCATAAGATAATTGAAGAATACAAGAAGTCTAGAGAAGAAAATAATTGATTATAAAAATAAAAGCTGATCGATTCGTAAACTCTTATTGATCAGCTTTCCTTCTTTTTCTAATTCTATGGAAAAACTTTGGTCTCCCTGGCGAACCCAATATATCGAATCTTTTAAGGATAAAAAGGAAAACAGCGCCTGTATCTTTTGTGAATTGGCTAAGCTGGAAGTTACCGATCCGAATAACCTTCTAATAAATAAGAATCAACATACTTTTACAGTTTTAAATCTATATCCCTATAACAACGGTCATTTAATGATTGTGCCTTATAGACACATCGGTGAATGCGAGCAGCTTATCGATGAAGAAAATTTAGAGATTATGCAAATGGTTCAATTAGCGGCTAAGGCTCTCAAATTGGTTTTTAAACCGGACGGATTTAATATTGGTGCTAACGTCGGTAAAGTAAGCGGTGCCGGCATCGAAGAGCATATCCACATGCATATTGTGCCCAGGTGGAGCGGAGATACTAACTTTATGCCTGTGCTGGGTGAAGTGAAAGTAATTTCGCAAGATTTGTTGAGCACCAAATCAAAGATGCTGGATGCATATTCTCAGTTAAAGTGAAGTTATTCGATTATGTCGAAGCTTTATATAGGCACTTGCAGTTGGAAGTATGATTCGTGGCGGGGTATTATTTATTCTGATAAAAAGGAAATTAATTATCTGAATGAATACTCAAAACTTTATAACACAGTTGAGGTTGACCAATGGTTTTGGTCTTTATTCCCGGGTAAAAAGCTTGTGCTTCCCAATTCTAAAGCCGCTTTAGAATATGTTCGTTCAGTACCGAAAGATTTTACCTTCACGATAAAAGTTCCCAATTCGCTCACCCTTACTCATTATTATTCAAAGGGCAATTCCGGCGAAATGATAAAAAATCCATACTTTTTATCGATTGAGTTGTTCGAACAGTTCATCGAATCCATTTCAGTAATTATCGATCAAACTGCATGCTTGATGTTCCAGTTTGAATATCTCAACAAATCCAAAATGTCATCTCTTTCAGAATTTCAAGGCATATTTAGAGAATTTATTGAATCTGTTAGATTCGATATACCGAAAATCGGAATTGAGATACGTAATCCTAATTATTTAACCGAATCTTATTTTAAATTCTTGAATTCTCTCGATTTAGCGCACGTGTTTTTAGAAGGTTATTATATGCCCTCAGTTGTAACTTCGTATCAAAGATTTAATGCTTTCATCAAAAACTTCACTGTGATCAGACTTCACGGTAGCGACCGGGGTGGAATTGAAAAAATAAGTGAAGGAAATTGGAATAAAATTTATCTTAATAAGGATAAAGATTTAAAACCGATTGCTGAAATGATAACTGAGTTGCAGTCAAAGAATGTTGATATATATCTGAATGTAAATAACCACTATGAGGGCAGTGCTCCTTTAACGATAAAAAAAATAAAAAATCTGCTTCAGTTATAGTCTGGACGTTGAGTTTTTTTGAAGGTTTAGACTACATGTCCGGAGTAATTACTCCACTAATTGTCTAAACCAAATGAAATAAGCTGAATCTGTTAAGGGGATTCTTTAGATTTCTTGCAAAGATATAATCAATATTCTATATTTACACCCTCAAAATGAGAATAATTTTGCCGGGGTGGCGGAATTGGTAGACGCACAGGACTTAAAATCCTGTGGGT
>CAZTDB010000312.1:0-4058 GCA_964612385.1 uncultured Ignavibacteriaceae bacterium | reverse complement strand
TAACAACAGATTAAATAGAGGCGGTGTATCCGTAGGTCAACTTGACAAGTTGACCCATAGTACTTACAGCAACAATTTCATTTCCTTCGTTAACGAGCGCTATAATTTTTTAGCCTATGAGATCGTTAACTATGATTAGTAATTTGTGTTTTATCCATTGGTCAACTTGACAAGTTGACCTACAAATTATCTCATTAATATCATCTTCTTCGTTTGTGTAAAATGACCACTGCTAAGTTGATAGAGATATACTCCGCTCGGTAAATTGATTGCGGAGAAATTAACTGTGTAAGTTCCGGCAGGTTTTTCTTCGTTGACGAGTGTTGTAATTTCTCGTCCGAGAATATCATAAACTTTTAATTGTACAGACGGGGCATGCCCCGTCTCTACGTATGGAATAGAGTATCTTATGGTTGTAACAGGGTTAAATGGATTGGGATAGTTTTGAAACAGTCTAAATTCCACAGGCTGAGCTTCATCTTCATTTGATTCAATATCTGTCGGTAATGCGGTGCCGATAGCAAATAAATACATACTTTCTGTTAACAGCGGCGTTACCCACATCGTTCTCCGGAGATAATCATGATTAACACCGGATACCTTAACCCAATTCCCCATAAAATACTGATAAACCGAGTAGAGATTTGAACCGCCGACATTCGTAAAATATTGATCGCTCCTGTTATAAACTAATCCAAACTTCAAACCGGAACAAGCTTCGGAAGAATAAATCCTGATATTAAACAATTTAAGCGTGGTTGGACTTCCTTTAAATGAAACGAACGGATCGGCAGTAACGCTTACACTGTCAAAACACTTTGCCCCCGTAATCTTAATTACCGAATGTGCTAATGCATCGATTAAAATTGTAGTATCCGATCCGGCACGTATAGATTGAGTAGTATATAATTCGCTGCCGTTCGTTTTTTCAAGAGTTCTTTCGATGAAATTAATTCTACTTACAACAAAGTATTTTAGTCTAAGATCCTGAGTTGAAAAGAAATCGTTACTGACCGCCTTCATCTGGTCCTTCAAAGCATCCTCATAAATGGAAGAAAAGTTTTTATCGATCTGCGCAAACATCGAATCGATTGTAAACAGACTATCCTTGTACATTTTAAGCTTACTTTTGTACATTTCTACAAATTCGGGAACGGTAATCAGACGGGTTAAAAGTATATTGTACAGGTCATCAACTTTCGGGCTGTTTATGCTTCCTCCGTCAATCGGATCGTCGGTGTGAATCGTAAAATCGAAGTAGCCGTAGTTCCAGTGCCTGCCGAATGAGAAATCGTAATCCCACGGAATCCAGATCCACTTTCCGTTCGGAGGTCTGAATAAGTAAAAATTCTTCGCAGGAAAGTCCATGTTGTTTACAAGAACATTTACGGTATACCAATCAAAAAACTTTTCAACTTCTATCAGCTTAAGCGCAGAATCTCTCCACTGCTCCACCGGCAGCTTTGAATGGAGGAATTCGATTAGGTGTTCAAGGTCCGAAAAATCATTTGGATCGCCGATTTTCTTCTCATTCAATTTTGCCGTTCCTCTTTTCAACTCGCTTGCACCTTTGTATAAGCTGCCTTCAGCCGGATAGCCCCATTTTTCAAGCAGATAATTATTCACCGGTTCTATCCTGGCAAATACTCCGTAATAATCTTCGTTAAGATTTAGATAAGTCATCTCGCAGGCGCTTGACAGTACTCCTGCTTTATTAAACAGATCGTAACACAGCTTGCTGCGGATGAGCGATTCATCAACATATTCTGAATTAAAATTTATTTCATCCTGTCCTTCGTATAACATGTCCGAAGGCAATTTTATCCGCCAGGATTTTTTATTCCAGAATCTTGCACTTTGTCCGCGGTATCTTACCCGTGCGTTTATGGCGATTGTATCGCCTATAAAAAAAGTGGTCGGCACATAAATATCGCTCGTTACATCGGTATTCATTGAGTCTATATTCGCTTTGGAAATCAGCAGGCGAAACTGCGGAAGGTGCGGCGTTTCACCGGTCGTAATGCCGTACACTATTTCGCTAAAACTTCCGTCCGATGTATCGTTCACCGCTTTTACTCTATAAAGATAAACCTGTCCGTTTGAATTTAATCCTGTGCTCTCAAAAAGATGTTCTTCGCAACTGTCCAATGAAGCAATAACTGCGGTATCGGGCCAATCTCTTCTTTCTATTATATAATGATTTGCGCTTTCAACAATATCCCAATTCAAAGTAATTGAATTCAATGTTCTGTTCGTTACCCTAACATTTGCAGGTGCCGGTAGGGTTGTTATTTCAGAATAAACCGAATTTATTTTACCGGGAGTACCAAACTGCTCAATGCTTGCTTTCCAGCTTAAGTATGAATTGTTATCGAGCGACGGATTAATTAACTCAAGACTTTTTCCGCTGCCGTCGGCTTCGGGCGGCCAGGGAATATTGTCAAAGTAAATTACTATATCATGCAGCTCACCGCTGCTTTCAAATAATCTTACCTGATCGGAGCTATTGCCGAAGTTAAAAGAATGACCTCCATAAACATCGGGTATATTGTAAAAGCTTGAAAACGAAGCGGGATCTTTAGCAACAATGATGTATTCGTTTGGGAAAATTTTTGTCTCAGCCGGGAATGTGTAAGGTGTGTGAGAATCTTGATCGTCAAGAATATACCAGCCGCTTATATCGATGGTATCGGTTGTGTTGTTGTAAAGTTCTATCCATTCATAAAAATCATCATCCCCCTGGCTGGAAGGAGGATTGTACATTATTTCATTTATAACGATCTTCGAAAAAGTTTCTTGCGCAAATATTTTTGTGTATGTCGATGTGTCTAATATAAATGCGGCATTCGTGATGAATAACAGAAATGTGATAATAATTAATTTAGTATTCATGGTTTTCGACCTTTGTAAGAATCAGTAAAAATCTTTAGCTCGAGCATCGAAGCTTTTCACCTCATTTATTTTAATCCCAGCTCTTTAGCCATCCTGTAATAATTCGGCGGAGCCAAACCAAGCTTTCGTGCTGCGTCAGTATCCGAGGATGAATTTTCTCTTGCAAACTTAAAATATTTTTCTCTGAATATTTTTTCCATTTGCTTAAGCTGAATTATTTCCCCGGCAGCTTTAAAATCAATCCCGTCTTCATTTTGAATTTCGGTTTGATTTTCTATTAATCCTATTGCACGTTTTGCAATCGACGCAGTGATTACTTTTTCATCTGTAAACAGCAAACGCTGGCTTACATTTTTTAATTCGCGGACATTACCCTGCCAATGGTAATCGAGAAATACTTTCATTGCATCAGAAGTAATTTCAGGTTTGTCTTTTCCCATGTCGATGCTTATGTAGCCAAGGAAATAATCCAAAAGCACAGGGATGTCATCTCTTCGGTATTTTAATTCGGGCACAACTATCGGAACTACGTTTAGGCGGTAATATAAATCCTCGCGAAATCTTTTGGCTTTTACTTCTTCCTCAATGTTTCTATTAGTGGCGGCAATAATACGGACGTCAACTCTTATTTTTCCGGTACGCCCGATTTTTTCAACTTCACCATCCTGTATTACCCGAAGAAGCTTAACCTGCGCCGGCAGCGGCAGCTCGGTTATTTCGTCAAGAAATATTGTGCCGTGATTTGCAAGCTCAAACAAACCCGGTTTCTTTTTATCGGCGCCGGTAAACGCTCCTTTCTCATAACCAAATAATTCGCTTTCAACAAGATCATTCGGAATACTCCCGCAGTTTATGGGAACAAAA
Source organism: uncultured Ignavibacteriaceae bacterium (assembly GCA_964612385.1). Taxonomy (GTDB): domain Bacteria; phylum Bacteroidota; class Ignavibacteria; order Ignavibacteriales; family Ignavibacteriaceae; genus JAGUYG01. Next base: position 302 of record CAZTDB010000312.1, on the reverse strand, counting down.
TTTTCGAACCTGCGGTGGCTTTGATAATGAATGTTGTACGCAACCAGCTCTTTCCCGGTACCGGACGCTCCCCGAATAAAAATACTTACATCGGATTGTGAATATTTTTTAATGTCTTCCTTTAGCTGTTTTATAGCCGGCGAAACACCTTCGATTCTTTTCTGCTGCAAAATATCCTCAACATTTTTTACGAATTTTTGATTCGAACGATTCCTTTCTCTTTCAAGCTGGCATTTTTCATGCGCATTAAAAATGCTGATGATAAAATCCGTCGGCTGATAAATATACTCTTCAATATCACC
>CAZTDB010000311.1:0-4059 GCA_964612385.1 uncultured Ignavibacteriaceae bacterium | reverse complement strand
AGCTCTTAGTGCTGCAATTGATGAGCTTTTAGTAATGAAAAAGAACGAAGGGCAGGAATTAGCCGCCGATTTAGCAAACCGGATTAAAATAATAGAAGAAAAAATTGACGTGATTGAAAAAAATGCCTCCCTTTCGGTTGCTGAGTATTTTGAAAATTTGAAAGAGAGAGTTAAGGTTCTCATAACGGACTTAACACCATACAACGACAGGCTTCAAACGGAATTAGCGCTTGTTGCAGACCGTGCCGATGCAACCGAAGAGTGCGTGAGGCTTCGCAGTCATTTGAAATTTTTTCTCGATAGCTTATTCAACGAAGATGAGCCCGGAAGAAAGCTAAATTTTCTTTGCCAGGAAATGAACAGGGAAGCCAACACTATTTCATCAAAATCCGTTTCAACTTTAATAACTCATAATACGGTTTTCATAAAAGAAGAAATAGAAAAAATACGCGAACAAATTCAAAACATAGAGTAATTGTTTGAGTGGTAAGTTAGGAGAGATTATTGCAGTATCCGCACCGAGCGGTACAGGTAAAACCACAATTGTAAGAAGCATCTTAAATGAGTTTCCTGAATTAGTTTTTTCCGTTTCGGCTACTACAAGAAAAAAAAGAGAAAATGAAATTGACGGAATACATTATTATTTTATCAGCGAAGACGAATTCAAAAAGAAAATTGAGCGGGATGAATTTGCCGAGTGGGAAAAATTCTACGGCTATTATTACGGTACTTTAAAAAAATTTATTGACGATACGATTAACGAAGAGAAATCGGTAATACTTGAAATTGATGTAATGGGAGCGTTATCGATTAAAAAAAGTTATCCTAAGGCGGTGCTTATTTACATTCTGCCGCCAAGCTTTGAGGAATTAGTTAAAAGATTAAAGAATAGAATGACCGAAAGCGAAGCCGACCTTAACAAAAGAATTGAGCGCGCAAAAATGGAATTGAGCTTAAAAGATAAATTTGATTATTTTATCATCAACAAAGATTTAAATACTGCTATTTCGGATGCCAAAATTTTAATTTCTAAAATAATAAAAGGAGTGAACACGGATGGAAATAAATCCGATTGATTTAAGAGTAATTGACGAACGAGCCGCTAACGTATACGAGGCAATTATTGTTTCTGCTAAGCGCGCACGCCAAGTTAACGATGAGAACAAAATAGAATTTAACGCTATGTTAAGCACTATTCCAACTATCGGTACAGATGATGAAAGCGAGGATATTGAAAATCCGGCGCAATTAAAAATTTCGTTAGACTTTGAAACCAAGGAAAAACCTCATCTTCAGTCCTTAAGAGAATTGCTTGAAAACAAAATTAAATACGAGTTCAAAAAACTAATCTAAAGTGATTACGGAATTCTTCGTTCTTTGTTATTAACTCATAGTATACAATAAACTTAAATTTACTCTGCCGTAAGGCTGTTAAATCCAAGGACTGGGGCTGTGTAAAAAGTACGAGTGTCATTTCGAAAGAGCATAGCGACTGTCCAAAGGACTCCTTCGGAGAGAAATCTAAGCGTTAATTCCTATGGATCCTTTGGAAAAGATTTCTCGCCCGACCAAAGGTTCTTTATGAAAAGCATTTCCATAGTCCAAAGGATCTTGGGAGAACCTACGGTCGGGATCGAAATGACAAAAACACTTTTTAAACAGGTTCGATCTTATGGAAAGACACCAAGACGCAAAGTTGCACAATTTACTTTTGGACAGCCTCGCGTAAGCGGGATGAGTTCGATTTTTTTGCGTAACGTGAGTTAATAAGAAAATTACTTATTCACAGTTATTTCACTAAATTAAAAACAAATTTTATCAGCATGTTTAATGATATTTTATCCGGTAAAAAAATTATTCTTGGCGTTACTGGATGTATCGCTGCTTATAAGGCATGCTATCTCACCCGGGAATTAAGAGAAAGAGGTGCGGAAGTTAGAATTGTAATGACTCCTTCCGCACTTCAATTCGTCTCGCCTCTTACATTTTCATCTCTTTCAGATAACGAAGTAATAGTTAATGTTTTTCCCGGATCGCAAAAGGAAGGAACGAATCTTAAAACCTGGCATATAGATTATGCACTATGGGCTGATTTGATGATTGTTGCGCCTGCCACGGTTAACACAGCGGCAAAAATTGCACACGGATTTGCAGATAATGCTTTAACCATACTTGCGCTTGCTGTGCGATGCCCATTAATAATTGCACCCGCTGCCGATACCGATATGTATGAAAAACCGGTTACGCGCCAAAATATAAATAAGCTGTCTGAACTAGGGCATTACGTTATCGAAGCAGAAGTCGGAAGCCTTGCCAGCGGTTTGAGCGGCATTGGACGCTTTCCCGAGACGGAAAAAATAATCGATGCTGCCGAGCTGATTCTCAGTGGTTATAAAAAAAATCTTTCTGGTAAAAAAATATTAATAACAGCCGGTCCAACTTTTGAAGACATCGATCCTGTTAGATTTATCGGAAATAGATCATCGGGGAAGATGGGTTATAACATTGCAAAAGCAGCTTATCTACGCGGTGCCGAAGTAACTTTGATTTCCGGTCCTGTTCACGAAAAAATTTATCCAGAGATAAATGTAATTCATGTTCGTTCCGCTTTGGAGATGAAGGAAGCGGTGGAAAAACAATTAAAGGATAATCAGATACTAATAATGGCTGCTGCCGTTGCAGATTATCAGCCGGAATCGGCATCAGTTAAAAAGATAAAAAAGGAAGAACACCTTAAAAACTTGAAGCTTAAGCAAACTGTTGACATATTAGCGTCGATAAATAAGCACGGGAAAAAAATAATTGGCTTTGCACTGGAAACGGATGAAGAAAAAACAAATGCCATTAAGAAGCTTAAAGCAAAAAATTTAGATATGATAGTGCTTAACTCGTTAAGCGATAAATACAGCGGTTTTGAATACGAAACGAATAAGATTAAGGTATTTCATCGGTCGGGTAAGGAAATCGAATACCCGCTGCAGTCTAAATTTCAGGCTGCAAATAAAATCCTTTCTGAAATTATAAAATTGAAATAATTCGTTAATATATCTGCTGCTGCGGTAAATTCTTCTTGCAGGACAGATTACAGCGAATCGTTTAAGCATAGGAATCTGTGCCTTAAATTTGTGCACTAAAAGTTAGTTTATTATAAAATTCATTATTCCTAATCCTTTCATGCAGGCAGAATATTCACTCAAACAAAAAATTATCAATAGCTTAAAAGAGCAAAAAGAAATTTATGGGGACGAGCTTTTTACTCCATCGTTATCAATAAGAAAAACAGAAATGAGAAAAAATTCATTATCAGAATCCACACACAATCCTGCCTTAGAAGCTATTGAAACATGGGAGATGGCTGAATCATTAGATGAGCTTTACGATAAAATTTACGAATGCACAAAATGCGTCTTGCACAAAGGCAGAAACAAATTTGTTTTTGGAGTCGGCAATCAAAACGCAGATGTAATGTTAGTAGGAGAAGGACCGGGGGCAGATGAGGACAGGCTCGGAGAGCCTTTTGTGGGAAGAGCAGGACAGTTATTGAACGACATTCTTAAAGCAATTCATTTCACCCGTAAGGAAGTTTACATTGGTAATGTAGTTAAGTGCCGCCCCCCGGGCAACCGCACGCCTCTGCCTTCCGAAATGGAAACGTGTCTTCCTTATTTAACAAAGCAGATAGAACTCATAAAACCAAAGCTGATTTTATGTTTGGGTCTAACCGCAGCACAGGGTTTATTAAAAAGGAAAGATTCACTTTCAAGCTTACGCGGAAAGATATTTGAGCTTGGTAAGATAAAAGTTATGGTTACTTATCACCCTGCCGCCTTGCTCAGAAATCCAAATTGGAAACGCGGCTGCTGGGAGGATGTGCAGAAATTTAGGAAGCTGTATGATGAGATGAAGGGAAAATGATAAAAATTATATTATTTACTCATTATTACGCAGATTTTCTCGCAAACATGAAAAACTCTCGAAGAGTCCTTCGGACAACCCCCCGTCCCGAGGTTGACTAAAAATAGCATTGTCATTTCGATCCCGAATGCTTTCGGGAGAGAA
>CAZTDB010000310.1:0-4060 GCA_964612385.1 uncultured Ignavibacteriaceae bacterium | reverse complement strand
AAGTATAATGAGACGATTCCACATACGAAGATTGATGAATTGATCGAAACAAAAAAAATTTTTCCTTCGCTTCTTAATAAAAGCATTCCCAATGAAGTTGAAATACTAAATGCCGGATATTTTGCTAAAGGTTTAGGGAAAGATCACAGTGAACTTTCGCGTATTGTTAAACTCACTTTCAGAAACGATGAGGAAGCGAATAATTTTCTTACTTCAGCAGCAAATGATAATGAAATAGAATACATGCAAAAATCAATCAGGTACAAGCTGGATTTCATGCCGAATGATAGTGCGGTGGCTCAACAATGGGGATTGGAAAAAATTCGTGCATTCGACGCTTGGAATATTACGATGGGAGCCGATTCAATTATTCTTGCTATCATAGATACGGGAATTGATTATTTACACCCTGATTTGAAAAATAAAATCTATTTTAATTCAGGTGAAATTGGATTTGATTCGTTTGGAAGAGATAAACGTTTCAATGGAATAGATGATGACGGAAATGGTTTTATCGATGATTATATGGGATGGGATTTTACTGACCGTACAGGCTTTCCATTCGATACCACAGCAGGCGATTATCTGATATGGGATAATGATCCTTTTGATGAACATGGTCACGGAACTTTTATTGCCGGTATTGCCGCCGCCGAAACTAATAATGAAATCGGTATTGCCGGAGCCGCTCCAAATATAATAGTACTGAATTTACGTGCCTTTGATCCGGGTGGGTACGGAGAAGAAGATGACGTGGCTGCGGCTATTTTATATGCAATAGAAATGGGGGCAAAAGTTATTAACATGAGTTTCGGAGATGATAAATTCTCATACGTACTGAGAGATGTAATAAGATTTGCACACAAGCAAAATGTAGTAATGGCAGCAAGCTCAGGCAATTCTGCTTCTGATGCTGCACATTATCCTTCCGGTTTTCCGGAAGTAATTTCGGTGGGAAGCAGTACAGTTGAAGATTATGTTTCGGGTAACTCTAATTTTGGTTCAACTTTAGACCTCGTTGCACCGGGTTCATCGATACTCACTACCGGCTTGAGAAATTCTTATACAAATGTAAGTGGTACCTCCGCTGCGGCGCCCTTTGTTTCCGCTGCAGCGGCACTAATTCTTTCATTAGGAAATTTTACCAGCGATGAAGTTAAACAAATTATAAAATCGACTGCCGATGATATTAATAGTCCGGGTTGGGATACAAAAAGCGGAGCAGGAAGATTGAATATGTTTAAAGCATTATCGGTTCCGGCGCCCGGCAAAATAAAATTTGATTATCCGTGGCAGGACTTTGCAACTAAAGACGATACACTCAACATCATTGCTACTATAATGTCACCATATTACATCGGAAGTGATCTTCTATTAGGCGAAGGTGAAAATCCAAATAACTGGACGGAAATATTAAAAGGAGTTAACTATCAATTTAGCAATGAAAAGCTTGCAGTAATAAATTTAAATAAGCTTAATGAAGGAATTTATACACTTAGATTAATGGTTTACATGAATGATGGCAGAGCAACAGAGGAACGAATTAATTTTCATATTCAACGGAAAGCACCAGATACTGAGCTTGTTGGGTTTGGAGCGGTATATTTAGGACAGCACTCCACAATTCTTGCGGAGATTTACACTAATCAAATTGCTGTTTCAAAAATGTTTTATCGAAAAAAGGGAGCATCTGAATTTAATTATATTTCTTTAGACGGCTTTGCTATCAACAATCAATTTGTAAAGAATTTACACTTTGGATTTTTGCCTGTTTCTATCATTGAACCGAATACGTTTTATGAGGTTTATTTTGAGGTGGAAAATCTAGCGGGGTTGAAAACAATTTTAAAGGATGAACAAAGCTATTTTTTAGTTCAAACTCGTCAATTAGATATTCCCTGGACTCATTATGAAATGCCGTTTCAACTTCCGAGAGGAACTTTGTTTCCAGATCCGGTCCGCTTTTTAACCGATTCAAATAACGAAATATTATTCAATGAATTTTACCCTGGTCAAGATATTTATTACAAGCTATTGAAGTTTGACGGAAACGATTTTATTACAGGCTGGGATTCTATAAGAAATAAAATTCCCCGTGCAATTCTTGATTTCAACAATGATGGAAAGAAAGAATTAATAAGTTCATTTGAACGAAACGGTTATTTTGATGAGCAAATAAGTTCCGATCAGTTCCAATTCAATTCGCTGTATTCAGATTCAAGCGGAGATTTCTTTCCTATTCTTACAGAAGATTTAACCGGAAATGGAATCCCCGAAATAGTAACAATCACAAAAGATGAATCGATAGGTATCTGGTCTATTACAAATTCCGGTAAGCCAGTTCTTAATCAAAAACTTGTAAACTACACACCAATTGATACAACTTTTGGACTAAGTAATTATCTAACTAGAAACGTTGTAATTGCTGACTGCAACAATGATGGCATCAAAGAACTTTGGTTTTTAGATCGCGACGGAGATCTTTTCAGCTATAATATAATTAACGAAAATTTCATTAGAGGATATTCGGTTTTAACTGAGTTTACAAGCCGGTTTAATAATACCATCTCTGTGGGAGATTATGACGGTGATGGTGTTGATGATATTGCAGTAGTTTTAAATGCCAGAAGCATCGCTCCTTATCAATTACTGATTGTTTTTAATTATAAGGATAACAAACTGAACATTATAACGGAAATGGTATTCATTGATCAATCGGCTGAGTTTCAAAGTCTTGCTTTTTTAGATGTCTTTAACAGTATTAGATTTGTCGACGTAAACAATGACGGAAAACACGAATTAGTAGTTAATTTATTTCCTCATGCTTATGTGTTCAAAAGGAATGGCTCAATCGATAAGATGATTTTCTATAAAGAAGGAATAAATACTCAGACTATTTTTACAGGAGACTTAAATAGCAATGGTGTAACTGAAATTGCATTACAAAACGCTGAAGGCATAAAGTTTTATGAATTTGAAGAATCAAAACGTGCAGCTGTTCCCGTCGAAGTGAAAGGCTTTAGCATCAATGCAAATACAATAAAATTAATTTGGAAAGGAGAGGCAAATAAATACTTTATTTACCGGTCTCAAACAAAAAATGAATTTACTCTCATCGATTCCAGCTTAACACAAGAGTATTATGACAGTGATGTAAATGTAAACGAATACTATTATTATAAAATTCAATCTTATGAAGCTGATAAGGAAAATCCGTATTCTTCTGTGAGCGAAACTTTAGAAGTATATTCACACGAACCGGCAAAATTGACATTGGTGGAAAGCCGAAGTCCTAACACGGTTTTAATAAAATTTTCAGAGAGGATAAGCAGCAGTATTACTAATTTACAGTCAATCAAAGTGTTAGAGTCTGATTATCCGAATTCAATTTCTCCGGCATCGCAGTATTCTTATCTCTTAACCTTTAACCGGAATCTACCCACAGGTTTGCAAATGTTAGCCTGCACTAATCTATCAGATTATTACGGATCACCCATTCCACCCGATACGATTAGCTTTATAGTAAAAGAGGGGGAGGGGAGTGATGAGTTTTTTATTACTTCATACGAATTGTTAGATCCTTTTTCTATCAAGTTAATTTTAAATTTGGATGTCGATCAGGCTAGTACAGCAAATATTGAAAATTATAAATTCAGCCCGGAAAATTTCATTTCACATATTTCAATTGATGAAAATAATCCGGCAGCGATTTATTTAATTTTGCAAAAGAAAAGACCAATTGGTTCAATAGGAATTGAATACAGCTTAAAATTAGAAAACATTTTTTCTTCTCAAGCTACCGGACATAAAAAAATTAATAGCGGGGCAGGGAGTGTAATTGTTGTTAGAAGCTATGCGGAAAACCTTGCTGATGTCTACGTGTATCCGAGTCCGGTAAAATTAAATTCAAATGGCAGCAATAAGATTACATTCGCAAATCTTCCGCAGCGCGCATCAATTTCAATTTGGAATTTAAATGGCGAGCGTATAATCGATTTGGAGGCAAGAACCGGAACAGGAGGTCTAGATTATGATCTAAAAGACTATTCTGGTCAACTTT
>CAZTDB010000309.1:0-4083 GCA_964612385.1 uncultured Ignavibacteriaceae bacterium | reverse complement strand
TTTAGATATAAAATCCGCATTAGAAAAAATTTCGGCTCATTTTTATAAGATAATTGTTTGTGATATTATGATGCCCGACGGTGATGGTTTTCAAATAATAGATGAGCTGCATGATAAAAAAATTGACAGCACAATAATTATGATGACAGGTTACTCTACCGTTGAAAATGCAGTTAAGTCGCTCTATAAAGGTGCCATCGATTTTATACCAAAACCTTTTACTGTAGATGAACTGCTCAACTCACTATTTCGTGCAAATAAATATCAGAAAATAAAAAAGAAACAAGATGTGTTTTCAATTCAGCAGGAAGTAAGCGGTCTTCTTTATGTTCCGTGTCCTTCCAAATACTTTAGACTCGGTTATGCGTCCTGGATGGCGCAAGAAAGAGACGGTTCCGTGTACCTGGGTGTTTGTGATCTTTTTACCAAAACCATCGATTCGGTAAAAGAGATTGAATTTCATAACCTGGAAGATGAACTTGCACAGGGTATAAGCTGCGTTACAATAATATCCGAAGAAGACAGAGCGCATAAAATTTTATCCCCTGTTTCAGGTCGAATTGTCGAAATAAATGAAAATCTTAAAACTAATCCGAGCCTGTTAGAGAAAGATCCATATTTCGACGGCTGGATATATCGGATTATCCCTGTCGATTTGGAGTATGAAGTGAAAAACCTTACACCGTGCAGCTCGGACAGGATTTAATAAAAAGTAAATTGAATTATTGAAAATAGAAAATAATTTATTCCTTAGGAGGAAATTATGGCGTTATTCATACTTGCGGTAATAATATTTATCATTGCGGATATTCTCATTCGTATGATTGCTAAACGGCTTCACGAGAAAAAGTTAAAACAGGAACGAGAGCAGGTTCTGCAAGAAAGTCTTAAGCTGGATTTCAGCAGGGAAGCAAAAACCTTAAAGCGGGCTGAAGTTCCTAATCCGAAAGCAAAAATTCTTTGTGTTGACGATGAGGAAGTAATTCTAAGCAGTTTCAGAAAAATTCTTGTGCTCGACGGTTATTCCGTTGATACTGTGGAGACGGGTAAGGAAGCCTTAGGGCTGATTCAAACTCATCATTACGATTTTGTGTTTACCGATCTTAAAATGCCTGAGATGGACGGTGTCGAAGTTACCAAAGCCGTTAAACACATGCGCCCGGATATCGATGTAATAATAATTACCGGTTATGCTTCAGTTGAAACTGCCGTTGAAACTATGAAATACGGTGCGATGGATTATGTTCAGAAACCTTTCACGGAAGATGAGCTGCTCGCTTTTACAAATAGAGCTTTGATTAAAAGACAGGACAGAATTCAAAAGCAATTAAAACCAAAAGTTCATATTACGCACTTACCCTCAGAGGAAGAAACTGCAGGCGGCGAGTTTGCAATTCCCGGCGGCGTATTTATTTCCAATAGTCATAACTGGGTAAGCTTAAACCAGGAAGGTATGGCTAAGGTTGGTATAGATGACTTTGCCAAAAAACTAATAGGTAAAGTTGAAGCCGTTGATTTACCTAATCTTGGAATGCAGGTAAAAGCAGGACAGCCGCTTTTTACTATAAGACAGGGAAACAGAAAAGTTACATTCAACTCTCCTGTAAGCGGTATTGTTAAATCGATAAACACATTGCTAAAAGAAAATCTTGAAGCCCTCGATATTACACCTTACGAAAGTAATTGGATTTGTGTAATTGATACCGATAACATCGATAACGAGATTAAAGAATTACACATAGGAAAATCCGCAGTAGCATTTTATCAGAAAGATATAGATCACTTAAAATCTGTGATGAAAGAAATTATTAAATCTGAAAAGAAAGAGGATGAATATGTAAACGAAAACCAATTGTATATCGGTCAGCTTGAAAAGCTAAATGATGTAAATTGGGAAAAAGTAGTATCCGAATTTTTTAGAAGATAGAATTTATTGAAGGTGAGTTATTCATTGAAGCTGAATAGTATCCTTAAAAATATTTTTTTGGTCAAGATTTTTATTCATAAGATATTAGTTCTTGGTTTTAGCTCATTAGTAATTGCTAGAATTATATTGAAATTTTCGTAGATATGAGAAACTCTCGAAGAGTCCTTCGGAAAGGACTTATTTGAGAGTTCTACTTTTAATGAAAATAACTAAGTAGCTGAAGTTACGCAAAAGCTCAATTTCAATTGCCCCGACATTTATGTCGGGGGAAAAAGCATACCCATCCTTTCGGGCTTTTCCAAAGGATCGTTCCGAAGCCCAAATTTTGCTGTTTTTGGCTATCCCTAGATCCTTCGGAAAGCCGATATTGAGTTGCTTCATTAATCCACGACATAAAGGTCGTGGCAATGTTAAAAACCTTACTTTGCGTAACTTCAGTAAGTAAGTAAAAAAGGAGTCTAATAAACTAAATTTGGTTGCCAACTTTGTGTTGGTAAACCGGCTATGCCGTGCTCAGATTGAATGAGTAAGTTTAGACGGAAGGGGAAATAAGTTTTGAATGAAAACCAAAGTCATACATAAGCTTAGTTTCAAGCTTATTGTTTCCATATCGGTATTCTTGTTCATAATACTTGCCGTACATACATATATTACTGTTGCTAATCTCGAAAAACATCTTACCGATTCGGCATATCAAAGCGCATATAACTTAAGCGATGTAATTAAAAGATCAACAAGATACAGCATGCTTTTAAACCGGCGTGAAGATGTCCATCAGATAATTAACACTATCGGCACAGAGTCCGGCATGGAAGGCATTAGAATATATAACAAGCAAGGTATGATAATTTACTCAACCGATTCTTCCGAAGTTTATACAAAGGTAGATTTAAATGCTGAAGCTTGCTATGGCTGCCACAATTCTTCTGTTCCGCTTAAGCAGCTTTCTACTCAAAATAAAATGCGTTTCTTTAAAAATCAGTACAATGAAAGGATTTTGGGATTAATTAATCCAATCGAAAATGAACCCGATTGTTCAACCGCAGGCTGCCATGCTCATTCACCCGATACGGATATTCTTGGAGTTCTTGATGTGATGCTTTCGATGAAGAAGTTAGATGAACTGATTACAGCCAACACAAGAACCACAATTTATAATGCGGTTCTTATTACGGCTTTAATAGCGTTCTTTTGCGGCTTGTTCATTGCGATTATGGTTAACAAACCGTTAAAAAAACTTCTAAACGGAATTCAGGAATTGAGCAGAGGAAATTTAAAGTATAAAATAAATGTAAACTCAAAAAGTGAGCTTGGCAAAATGGCGATTAAGTTCAATGAAATGTCCAAAGAGTTAGATAAAGCATACGAAGAGATTAAGGATTGGTCTGAAAACTTAAATAAAAAGGTGCATGAAAAATCGGAAGAATTAAAAAGTATTTATAATCAAGTAATACAAATTGAGAAATTGGCATCGTTAGGAAAACTATCGGCAACAGTTGCACATGAGTTAAACAATCCGCTTGAAGGAATATTAACTTACAGCAAATTGATTTCAAGAAAATTAAAATCCGTAGAGAAAAACGGTGAGTATCAAAAGCTTATAGAGCATTTAGATTTAATAAGCGCCGAATCGGCACGGTGCGGAAAAATTGTGAAGGACCTTCTTCTTTTTTCGCATAAGGGAGAAGATATCATTGAAACAGAAAATATTATTTCCATTTTAGATCAAAGCATAATGCTGATTCAACATCACCTTGAATTAAACGGTATTGCGCTTATAAAAGAACATTACAGCGATTCAATAAAATTAAAATGCAATCCTCAAAAGCTTCAGCAGGCATTTATGGCTCTTCTTATTAATGCCATTGAAGCTATGCCCGGCGGAGGAAAAATTGTTGTAAAAGTAACTTGTATGAATGAAACTATTGAGATAAGAATTATCGATGAAGGAATTGGTATCTCACCAAAAGACCTTCCGCACATTTTCGAACCTTTTTACACAACAAAAGAAGCAGCCAAAGGCACCGGGCTGGGGCTTGCTGTAACATACGGAATCGTCACTAATCATAATGGAAATATTTTTGTTGAAAAAACTTCAAGTAAAGGAACTACGTTTTTAATTATACTTCCACTTAATTAATAAAAATTTCCGGGTT
>CAZTDB010000308.1:0-4094 GCA_964612385.1 uncultured Ignavibacteriaceae bacterium | reverse complement strand
AATACTCTATCAAAGTACCCTGTCTTTCTTTTGCAATTCTATCCCATTCTTTTGCGGAAGTGTTAAGAAGTTCGTGTTTTTCTTTTCTTAATTTTTCCATATCAAGCCCGATATATTTTTGAGCTTTTGCTTTTGTTGAAACATCGGGCATTGCAATGGGATAACTTACACCATGTTTAACAAGCACAAGCGCTAATTCTTTACGAGCTTGTTCGGCTTTTTGGATTCCTGTACCGAGAACTCTTAAAGCTTCGTTTGGTGAATGGAAACCGGCTCCATTTGCTGCTGCAACCCAGTCCCATCTCCACTGTGAATGTCGAATTAACTGCAGAGCTTTTTCCATTTCCTTATCGTTTGCGCCGTTATCCCAAGCTGTTTTTGCTTCTATATGTGCTGCGGCTAAAGATTCTTCCAGCAAGCCGCGCAATTCCATTATTTTATCCTGTCTCGTATAAACCATTTGAATCATCTTATCGGTGTTTTCTCTATGACAAACAAAACATGAATTTTCTACATTGTTAAGGGGTGATTGAATATGATGATCCGTAAACTTAACTCCTCCCTCGGTTTTATAAGGCATGTGGCAATCTGCACACGACACACCTTTTTCGGCATGTGTTCCGGTCATAAACAATTCATAATCGGGATGTTGTGCTTTAAGCATCGGTGCTTTACTTAAAGCATGAGTCCAATCGGAAAAATTAATTTCGTCAAAATATTCTTCCATATCATCGGCGCTGAACCCTTTATCCCAAGGGAAAGTCAGATAATTGCCTTCGCCTTTGAAATAATATTCAACGTGGCACTGAGCACAAACAAGCGATCTCATTTCGTTATGCGAAAAATCCGAAATCTTTTTACCTTGTCTTTCGAATGCTTCAATTAGTGCGGGACGGGTAATTCTTAAATTCATTGTACTCGGATCGTGACAATCCTGGCAGCCAATTGGATTTACAATTTGATGACCTCTATCGTACCAATTTGCTTTATAGAATTCGGCAACTCCCTCTTCAGCCATTACTCTCGGAACATCGGTACTTTTACAGGTCCAACATGTTGAAGGCATCGGTCGATCATCTTTTCCTCCTGTTCGCAGAATTTCGCGTATGTCTTTTATAGCGTGAGCATGCCCTCTGCCCTGGTTATAGTCTTTTGCAAAACCGTATCCAGCCCACATAATTACTAATTCAGGATAATCTTCAAGATAATCTCTGAATACAGAGCCTGCATATTTGCTTGCAAAATTGGTATCTAATGTTTTGCGGTAAGTTTCATATTCTCGCGGATAATTTTCTCCCCATATTTCATTTCGCGGTTCCCATTCGGGTAGCGGTTTAACCGTTTGAAGAGTTAATGCTTCGCTTCTTCTTTCAACAATAGATGAAGCAAAAAGACCTATTAAAAATACTATAACAACAGTAGAGAAAAACAACAACCATCCTACCCATGGTTTGTCTTTAATAATGTCTTGAATCGGTCTCATCGAAAGTCCTTTAGTTTATTGTTATTAATTTTCTTTTGCAAAAAACCTTTTCATCCAACCGGGTGTGATTTCTTCGTACTGCGGAGTTTGGGCATATGGTGTCGATGATAACCCCTTAACTCTGCCGTGCGGAACTTCGCGGTGGCAATCCCAGCAATAACCCGGTCTTTGATCTTCAACACTTCTGTTATTGATTGCTCTTAATCCGATCGGATGAATTTGATTTGAATGACAACGGACGCAATTTTGCTGTACTGCTTCCATACCGGCACTTTTAATTCTTATAACCTGCGGCTCTAATCTGAAAGTAAACATTGTTGCGTGTCTTAGTCCGTCCATCGCTTTGAAATAATATGTTCTTACAATATGATCTTGCGGAACATGACAATCGTTGCATGTTGCAACTTTAGCATGACTGCTTCTTTCCCATGTTGCGTATTGAGGAGTCATAACATGACAATTAATACAAGCCATCGGGTCATCGGAGAGATATGAAACAGCATTAGAAATGTAAAATATATGAAGCCCTATCCCGAAAAATATACCAAGTAAAATAATAACCGGGAATCTCCATCGCGGCGGCGGTATAAAGACATGTAATAATTTAGAAAGTATGTTTCTCTTCTCAATTTTTTGTTGAGACATTTTCATCTCCTGATTCTGAAATCTTATTTAGCTTTTTAATATCTGCCGTACTTCTTGGATGTCCCAGGCTTTGAATGTTTTTGTTATGAATTACGTACTGTTCTTTTGTGATATTATTTTGCCAATTTCCCGTAAGCATGCCTAAACCAACAATAAAAATATAAATACCCACAACTCCAACTGCAACCCATTTTTTATTAAAGGTTTTTTTTGTGAATTGCGGTTTTAATTGAAGCGTATCTTTAACGGGACAAACATCAACACAGCTCATACATGTTGAGCATTCATCCGAAAGCACCGTCTTAACGCTGTCAACCTTTATAAAAGAAGGACATGCTTTATTACACAAACCACAATCAATACAGGAAACCGGGTCGCGCTTGATTTTATTCGGACTGACCAAGGTGAATATTCCAAGCAAAGCACCGTAAGGACATAAATACCTGCACCAAAAATTTCTAACAATTATAGAAAGAACAAATAAAACTGCAATTACAATTAAAGCAAACCTTGAAATATCCGCAAAGAAATAATACATCTTTACATCTGCAACCATATTATAAGGACTATCTAAAAAATACTTTAAAGATGCTGCAGTCATTGTAAAGAATATTGCATAAACAAAATAAGCAAGCATCAAGTATTTTAAGCTTCGCAGCGGGTAGTCCAAGAGTTTCGGAATTTTGATCCGTTTCTTAAAAAGTTTTTTGGATACTTTATCGCCGAAGTCACCGACGAGTTCGGAAAGAAATCCGATTGGACACATCCAACTGCAAAAAGCCTTACCGAAAAAGAACGATACAGTTATTATGCCAATTAAAATTACAAATCCCGCCGGGTGTGCTTGATGTATTTCTCCCGTTAAAAAGAAATAATAAATACTCATTAATGCACTAATTGGTAAAAAGCCTTCAACTCCGGGTGGTCGATAACCGACACTTGACGGATTCCCGCCTTCTAATGATTCAACAAAAAAGTGAAATTCCACCCCAATCCAAATACAAAGGAGTGCAATACCTGACTGTACCCAAAATCTATATTTTTGTACCGGTTTTTCCGTGTTTCGAATGAACTTCTTTTTATCAGTCATTTTATAACTCTTTCATAATCAGAAATATATTTCCGATTAAAAATTATTATAAAAGGAGAAATTTGTCAATATAAATCGGCTGAAATGACTTATATTTGAAGACACGAAGTATTTTATAGCCGATTTCCCTTGCAAAAGACAGACATGTTCTCTATTTTATAATCAGAATAAAATTTCTTTTTATAACGACGAATAGAATGATTAGAGAAATAATTAAGATAGACGAGTCTCTTTGTGATGGATGCGGAGAATGTGTCCCCTCCTGCCATGAAGGAGCATTGCAGGTAATTGACGGTAAAGTCAGACTTATCAGCGATTTATTTTGTGATGGACTTGGTGCATGCATCGGTCATTGCCCGCAAGATGCGCTTACGATTGAAAAAAGAGAAGCCGAGCCATATAACGAAACGAAAGTTATGGAATATATTGTTAAAGGCGGATCAAATGTTATCAAAGCACATCTTGAACATCTGATCGATCATAACGAGTTGGATTTTGTAACCGAAGCCATTGAATACCTGAATAAACATAATATACCCATCCCGGAATTACGAAAAGAAAAAGTTGAACACGCAGGTTGTCCCGGGTCAAAGGAAATCTTATTCGAAAATTATATTGATTCGGAAAGTGAATCCGGGCAAAGACAATCTCATTTAACGCATTGGCCTATTCAATTGCATCTTGTTTCACCTGAAGCACAATATTACAGGGATGCACATTTACTGCTTCCCGCAGATTGCTGCGGATTTTCGTCTCCCGATTTTCATAAAGATTTTCTTAAAGGTAACAGTCTCGCAATCGCTTGTCCAAAACTCGATACTAATAAACAAGTTTATTTTGATACGGCAGTGGTTAGGGTTCCGCAGAGAGAATTGG
>CAZTDB010000307.1:0-4104 GCA_964612385.1 uncultured Ignavibacteriaceae bacterium | reverse complement strand
TGCGGACTTCGGAATGGACGCTCGGTTACCAACGCTTGATCTTTGGATAATATACCTGCAACAGAATGTATCTTTGTTGTTTCGAGTGCTTCGTCGAATGTCATCGGCGGAAGAATTGTAGGTAATCGTTTGGCAAGCATTGTTTTACCCGAGCCGGGAGGACCGATCATCAAAATATTATGAGCACCTGCTGCGGCAACTTCCAATGCTCTTTTAACATTTTCTTGCCCCTTTACGTCCGAAAAATCCAGGTGATATATATTCACCCTTGAAAAAATATTTTCCTTTTCGGTTACAACAGCGCTCTTTTGAATTTCACCATCAAGAAATTTTATTACTTCCGAAAGGCTTTCCATACCATAAACTTCTATTCCATCAACTATTGAAGCTTCTATAGCAGAATCTTCAGGCAGGATAATTCTCTTAAATCCTTTTTTCTTTGCCTCGACGGTTATTGGTAAAGCACCTTTAATGTGTCGAAGTTTTCCGTCTAATGCAAGTTCGCCTAATAATAATGTATCACTAAAAAGATCTGCTTCGAGCACTTCATAAGCCGAAATCAAACCTACGGCTATTGGTAAATCGAAGGCGCTCCCTTCCTTTTTAATATCTGCTGGCGCAAGATTAACAGTAATTTTTCTAACCGGAAATTCATAACCGCTGTTTTTTACGGCAGCCATTACTCTTTCGCGGCTTTCTTTTACAGCACTGTCTGGTAATCCTACAATGATAAAAGCGGGAATCTGTTTTTCAACGTTTGTTTCTACTTCAACAATAAATGCATCAATTCCGTAAGTGGAACTCGAATAAATTTTAGACAGCATGTTTTAGGAATGACTTAATGGTTAGAAATTCTCTATCTAATTATCAACGATCTGTTAGAAAATTTACCGCCTTACTTGGTCAAAATCATTTTTCTTGTCTGTGTGTAGTGAGGCGTCGAAACCTTGCATAAGTAAATACCCGAAGGCAGATCTGCTGCATCGAAAGTAAATTTATGCGAACCTTTAGTTAAGAAACCGTCATGCAGCAATGCGATTTCCTTTCCCGCAAGATTGTAAATCACAATTTCTAAATGCGAATCTATAAGCAGTTCAACTATAATACTTGTTTTAGGGTTGAAAGGATTGGGATAATTTTGTTCAAGCATAAACAATTCTGTTTTCCCCTGCCCTACTTTAACTTGAGAAGAGTAAACCGTCGAGCCGTCAAGATTAATTTGCTTAATCCTGTAATAAATAATATCGGAAGATTCATCTTTTTTATCGATAAAAGAATATTTCTTTTCAGATGAATTATCTGCCGGTACAGTATAGACAGGAATATATTCGGAACTTTCTATTGATTTTTCAAGTACGTAAGCTGATGCCTGCTTAAAATCTCCCCCGTTCCATTCTAGTTCGTAGGATGCACTTAAAATATTAATATTTAATTCGGGGGCGCGTGCATAAATAGGTGCATCCGAACGGACAAACTGAACTCCCGAGTAATTGAATTTTATTTTTTCTCTCGGTGAAGTAAACTCTTCGTAAGAGTCAAATCTGAAGCGTGTAATTACTGTAGAACTGTCGGCTCTAAAAGTAAGATAATTGCGATTCAGAAAGGCAGCCTCAATATTATTTTTCAAATCGATAAAGCGAAGAAGATCTACCTGGTAACTTTTTTCATCTTCATAATTTGAGAAATCGAATACTAGTGCATTGGGTTTAATTATCCCTTTAGTATGATAGCGCGAGAAGAGGATTCCGTTGCAGTAAAAGAAGACCTGGTTATCTTCCAACAAGAAATGAATAGAAACATGCAGCCATGTTTTTTTAGCGGTAAAATATGGGTTTATTGAAATTGATGAATTTTGTTCTGAGGTCACGTTTAACATTTGAAATTCATTCGTACCCAAAATGAATTCAATTCTACCGGTCTCTTTATTTATTATGTTGAGAAAAGTAATGTCTTCTGCGCTTAACTTAATCCAAAATTCGGTTAACAAACTATTTGTCTCAACCTTTTCCGGTGATATTTCAAAAGTTGATTTTTTCCCAAGCTGTAAAGCTCGTCCGGCACTTTTTTGCGGGCGATAAAATTTTAACTCGGTTGTTATAAACTTGGAATCAACTGCCGCAAAAGATTCTGACTCGTTGCTTAAATATCCCAATACTTTTTCGTTCTGTTTGAACACTCCCAAAAACTTAACCGACGCATTTAAAGCATTTTCATTTTTAATATTTATCAGTATCTGGAAATAAGTACCGGGTGCGAGTGTTGAGTCGGTTAATTCGATTACAGTTTTATATGCGGTGCCGATATAATTTTCCAGTATGGATTGAGAAAAATTTAATTGTAAAGATTGATCGAGTGAATTCAGTTCAATTTTATTAATATAAAGCCGCTCATCAGGAAGTATGTAAAGTTCAAGCTGATCTGCAGATTTATAGTAGTTTGAGGTTATTAACGAGATGTCGAATGACGAATTTATTGGAATAAACTTCGGAACCGCCACCTTGTAGCGATCCGTTGAACTCTTTGCGAGGAGTGTAAAAGAAAACAGAATAACGAACAATATGTTAAAGATTTTTGACATGGGGTTCTGAAAATAAGCACTTATTCTGAATACTGCAACTATTTATGAGGCTCCTCTGAAACATTTTAATTCGAAAAACTTCATTTTGATAAAACATTAATGAAGTTAACACAACTTTTTTAGGGGAGACTCACTTATATTGACGCAAAAAATTAATTCGATCGCTTAAATCTTTAACAGGTGTCAATAACTTATCCTTCCCATAAATACCATCTTCACGGTTTGTGAAAGCAAGTTCGTAATCTTTGCTCATCACAATGGCTTCTTCGGGACAAACTTCCTCGCAAAATCCGCAAAAAATGCATCTAAGCATATTTATCTCAAATCTTTCGGGGTATCGTTCCTTTTCTCTGTCAGTTTCTCCCGATTGTACCTCGATCGCCAAGGCTGGGCAAACTCTTGAACATAATCCGCATGCAACGCATCTTTCCTCTCCGTTCTCTTCCTGTACAAGCACCGGTCTGCCTCGGTATGAGGGAGGAGGAATAAACTTTTCCTCCGGATATTCCATAGTAAATTTCGGTCGGAACAGAGTTTTAAAAGTTAACATTAAACCCTTGGCAATTTCAGGAATATAAATTCTTTCCCAAAAATTTAAATCTTTTTCGCGTCGTCTTACGGGCATCGATACTCCAATAAAATGAATTCAACATTAAATGAGTAAGAAGAATTTAATTTCATAATACTTTTAACACTATATCATGTTAATAAAATACAAGCTTAAAACTTAAATATCATTATTAAAACTGCAACCCAAACAAGGTTTATCAGAGAAAGCGGAAACATTACTTTCCATCCTAAGCTCATTAGCTGGTCGTACCGGAAACGCGGGATGGTCCATCTTACCCAAAGGAAGAAGAAAAGCAGCAATCCAACTTTGAAGAAAAATCCTGCGACCTGAATAGCGGCGGTTAACCCTGAAGATAGTCCGAGCAATTCGATATAAGGTATCTGCCAGCCGCCTAAGTAGAGCGTAACTATTAATGCACTTGCGATGATCATATTTGCGTATTCTGCTAAGAAGAAACCGGCGAATTTCATGCTGCTGTATTCTGTATGAAAGCCACCAACCAGTTCCGGTTCTGCTTCGGGTAAATCGAAAGGCAATCGATTTGTTTCGGCAAATGCAGAAACCAAAAAAGTAATAAAACCTATTGGCTGCAGTATTGCATTCCACATCCAGCCTGATTGAGCTTCAACAATGGCAACAGGTCTTAGCGATTCAGCAAAAAGAAGAACTCCCGCCACCGAGAAACCCATCGATACTTCATAAGAGATCATTTGAGCTGATGCTCTGATTCCTCCGAATAATGAATACTTACTTCCGGATGACCAGCCGGCAAACGTAATTGCATAAACTCCTAATGACGTTAATGCAAGCACGTAAAGAATTCCCATATTAATATCTGCTACTACTAATGAAACTTTGTACCCAAAAACAGTAATATCGGGTCCGAAGGGAATTACTGCATAAGTAGAGAATGCAACAAACAATGCCAAAATAGGAGCTAACGTATGAAGCGGCT